>MWBI01000143.1 GCA_002068945.1 Candidatus Omnitrophica bacterium ADurb.Bin314 | reverse complement strand
CGCGAATTTTCATTTCCTCCTGAAAGGGTTCAAGCAGGAGATCAAGAACTACCACCTTCGCGTCGCCTGGAGTTTTGATGACGCCGTTTAGGCGCTTCAGTGGTCCATGAAGTCTTATACCTGTCCGGTCTGCAGGAGGAATGTCGAAAAAGACCTCATGGTTTTTTCCAAACATACCGATACAACATATACCTGGAAGCGATCAAAAAGGAGCATCCCTCCCGGGCTCATAAGGACGGGACCCGCGAGGCGCGCCCCGGACATTTCAACAAGAACCTGAAACAACCGTTATTTTTGGACGATGGAGAACGGCCATGAAAGCAGAAACGATCGATGTCAGACCGCTGAAGTCAAAGGATATCGCGCTGGCGGGTTATGACCAGGCCTCCGAAACGCTGGAGGTGGTCTTCCGCGCGGGGGGTGTCTACCGCTACCAGAAGGTCCCTGAGTATGTCTATCAGGAACTGATGGCGGCTTCCTCCCACGGCACATATTTCCAGCATTATATTAAAAATACTTTTTCCTACGTCAAAGTGCGGTAGAATTCCCCGCATGGAAAAAAGTCTGAGAGCCCTTGCGGCGTGTGTGTGTCTTCTTGTCCTGGCACCGCTCTCTCTCCGTGCCCAGCCGCCGGTCCGCGAAAGCGCGGCCTTTGAACAATACCTGAAAAAGCCCAAGGGGGAGTTCGCCAAGCTCGTCTGCCTTCTGAACTATTACCGGACGGGGGATTTCACGGTCCGGTTCGACGGTTTCGATTATACCCCCTCTTTCGCTTTCCCGCACGCAAAGGCGTGGCTTTTCACGCACTACAACAAGGAAAATGCCGCGCAATGGGTGCGGAAGCACTGTTACCTTTCGCCGTTCGAGAGGAAGGTCATTTACGTCAAGTTTCCCGGCTACGATTATGAAGTGGCCCGCGACATGATCCTCCGCGATCTTGCCGAGCTCGAACAGGCGATCGCGGAGACCAGGTCGCACCGTTAACCAGAAGGGTCCTCCCGATGAAAAAGATCACGAGAAGTTTTTTTCTTGTCGCGTGCCTCATTTGTATTCCCGCGGTGCTTTGGGCGGAGGTGACGTTTCGGGTCACGGCGGAGCCCGACCAGAATTCCGTGAAGCAAGGTATGATGTTTCTTGTGCGGGTGGGGGTCACGAACGCGACGGAAAGCACGCTCAGTCTCCGGGTCCATGACTGCGCGTTCGACAGGCACTGGGAGACGGATCACGAGAACGTTCACATCCAGTCGTGGACCTGCGAAAAGAGCGAGGTCGAGCGGACCGATCTGGACGCCGGCGGGACCTACGGGAAGAACATCATTCTTTATGTTTCGGGTGTGGAAGCGTCCGGTCCCGTCACGTTCCGGATAGGATTTAAACATCTGCTCGAGAGCGGGGATGAGATGGAGCCGGTGTGGAGCGATCCCGTGACTGTGAATGTCCAGGTCCCCGAAGAACAGAAAAAGGCCCCGGATGACGAGGCCGCGCGGGATGTCGAGGCGGGGACCGAAACTGCCCCGCAGGTCGAGGTCTCGGAGGTTATGCCGGACGAGGCAGTCGAAGACGGGGATGAAGAAGATGCCGGGAGCGTCTCCGAACCGGGTGAGGCTGAAGAACCCGGGATCGTCGAAACACTCTCGCTCGCCGCGGAACCACAGGCTGTGGACGCCGGAGCGCCGGTTGTCGCTGAAAAAGCCGTGGAATCCGACACGATACGGAAGAATCTCGTCCCGTAGCACTCCATGGGTCCGCGGGTCATTATCGTCGGCGGCGGCATCTCCGGACTCGCAACTTCATTCTATCTCCGGACGCATTTCTCCGGGATTTCCGTCACACTGCTCGAAGCGTCGGACCGCCTGGGCGGTGTTCTCAGGACCCTCCGGCCGAGCGGAACTGTTTTTGAAGCGGCGGCCGATACCTTTGACGGCAAGGATACCGCCGCGGCGGACCTTTGCCGGGAGACGGGATTGGGCGCGGACCTTGTGCCGTGTGAGTCCTCGCTCGCAGCTCTTTCCATCCGGAAGGACGGCAGGACTTTTCCCGTTCCGCTCTCACCCGCGCTTCTGAAAAGCCCTCTCCTCGATTTTTCCGCGAAGGCCCGTTTGTTGTTCACGCCTTTTATCCCGCGCGGGCGGCCGGATCCAGCCGGGTCGCTTGCGGATTTTGTTTGTCGCAGGTTCGGCCGGTCCTTTTTCAAACAGGTCGCGGAACCGCTCGTGCGAGGAGTAGCCATGGCGGCTCCGGAAGACCTTCTCGCGGCCGGCTATTTCCCGTCAGCCGGACGCAGGGCGGATCGGCGGAGCGTTTTTTGCGTGAAAGGCGGGATGGATCGTCTTGTGAACGCGCTCGCGAAGCGGATGGAAAAGGTGGATGTCCGTTTGAGTGCGGCGGTCCGGTCTGTTGGTTGCGACAAACCATGGCGTGTTACGCTGGAAAGCGGGGAGGCCCTCGAGGCGGAGGCCGTTTGTCTCGCGCTTCCGGCGCCGCTCGCGATCGGGTTAACGGGGTTGGCCGGGCCGCGCCTCGCGGAGCAACTTTCCGGTTTCCGGTATGATCCCGCGGCGGTCGTGAACATGCTTTTTCGTCCGGAGGAGGTCCCGGGCGAGTGGCGGCGTCCCGGGTTTGTGGTGCCGGGTCCGGGCGAACGCTGGCCGTTCGCCTGCCTGAAATCGGCAGGTCCGGATGAAACGGGGAGGTATATTCGAATGAAGGCGTTTATTTCCGGAGTTCTGCAGCCGGAGGTTTTTTCGTTGCCCGGCGCCGCGGCGGAAAGGGCCGTCATTAACCAGGTGAAGGAGGAGTGGCGCGTGCCCGCGCCCCGCTGGTCGGCTTTTACGCGGTATCCCGGATCAATCGCGCAGCGCCGTTTCGGGCCTCCCGGACTCATATCACGCGCTGAACCGTCGCTCCCGGGATTCCCGGGGTTGTTTCTCGCGGGGAGCGCTGTCGGGGAGTTTGGGATCACAGATTGCGTCCGTAGCGCGGGACAAACGGCTGAGCGGATCGCCCGCGCCCTTCTTTGATGCCTGATTTCGAAAGGCGGGGACAAAACCTCGGCTCCGGGATTTTGCATGCGGATGCCGGACGATACCGGGAAACTTTTCTAGAGGGCCTTGCTCAAATCGGGTAAAATAAATGCGATGAAGATTGAATCTGTTTTGCCAAAAGCCGCCGCTCCCGTCCCGGCCGCCGAAAGGGCCGCCTTGCTCGAAAAAGAGGCTTGCCGCCTGCGAACCGAAGGCAGGACCGAGCAGGCCTGCCAGCATTACGACCAGGCCGCGAAACTTTACCAGGAGGCGGGATCTCCGTCAAAGGCCGCGACGTGTTACGCCTCCGCGGCGGATTGCTGGAATGTCCGGACCGGCCGCCAGTCCTTCCGCAATGCGGCCGCGCGTACCGAGTCCGCCGCCGTCCAGGCTTTTCTCGCAAGGGATTACCGGACCGCCCGGGATCTTTTCGGCGATGGCGCGATCCTTTACCGGAAAGAAGGGGATGACGTCAAACGTTCCTATTGTTATCTCCGCGCAAAAGACGCGCATCTGCGGCTTCTGTGGCATTCGCTCCTGCCGGATCCGAAACGGAAGGCGATGACCTGTCCGGCGCTTCCGACGGGGTCCTGGAAAGAGAAGGTCGCAGTGGGAGGGAGCCTCCTTTTGCACGTCGCAAGCCGCGCACTCTGGGGACACGGCGAGCGGCCGTTCCGGACGCTTGTCTTCGCGGCCGGGATCATCCTGGTCAGCGCGGTCTTGTACCGCTGGTCCGGCCAGGTGGTCTACGACGGTTTCCCCATGTCCGCCGATTTCGGCGAGGCGCTCTATTTCAGCGTGAACACGTTCACGACGCTCGGGTACGGTGACCTGGTCCCGCTTGGCTGGACCCGCATGCTTGCCGGCGCGGAAGCCCTTTCGGGCATGCTGCTGGCACCGCTTTTTATGATCGCCCTCGCGCGGCGCTATCTGAGGATCGACCGGTAACCCGGAGACAAAAGGCCATGGAACATTTCGCTGGGATTGAGGTGCTGACGATACGGGAGAAAGGGACCTATGCCTCGCTTCCGCCCGCCTGGACCGCAAAGCCGGAATGTTGTCTCGCGGACGGGGGCGAGACCGAACGCTTTTATCTTTTTTCGGGGGAAGGGGAGCAACTGGGGTTTCCCGCCCTCCGCGAAGCCAGGACCCTCACGCTCTACCTCACCGGGCCTGGCGCCGAAGAGGTCCTTTATTTCGAGAAAAAGACGGGGCTTCTCGGTTTCAGGATGGATGTCTATAACGCGAAGGAGCAGTTGATTGGGAGTGTCCAGAAAAGCCAGAAGTCGATCCGGAGCAGCTACGAGATCAGCGACGGCATGAACCGTCTTTTTTTTCTGGCGGAAGGGCCCGCGATAATGCCCGAGAGCTTTGTCGTACTCAGGCAGGACCAGCCGGCGGGGAAAATCAGCCGGCGGCTCGCGAAGACGGCCGAGGAAGGCGTTTACCGGCAGGACCATTTCAGCCTTGTCTTTCCGATGGGGATCGACACCAGGGAGAAAGGTGCGCTGGTCGGCGCCCTGATCCTGATCGATCTTCTTCATTGAACCGTGAAGTGAAAGGAGCTATTCCAGTGAAAGCAGTCAAGATTACGCTCGACGAAAAGAAAATGCCGAAGGCCTGGTACAACCTTGCCGCGGACCTGCCGAACCCGATGCAGCCGCCGCTTGGGCCGGACGGCAATCCCGTCTCCCCGCAGATGCTCGAAAAGATTTTTCCCGCGAATCTGATCGAACAGGAGATGAGCCGCGAGCGCTGGATCAAGATTCCTGACGAGGTGCGCGATATTCTTTTCCGCTGGCGGCCGTCGCCTCTGCGGCGGGCGGTCTACCTCGAGCGCCATCTCAGGACGCCCGCGAGGATTTATTACAAGGATGAAAGCGTGAGCCCGGCCGGCAGCCACAAACCCAACACCGCGGTGCCCCAGGCCTGGTACAACAAGCGGTTCGGCATCAAGAAACTCTCGACCGAAACGGGCGCCGGTCAGTGGGGGAGCGCCCTCGCGTTCGCCTGCAACCTGCTTGGTCTCGAGTGCAAGGTTTTCATGGTCCGGGTCAGTTTCGACCAGAAACCGTTCCGCAAAATGATGATGAAGGTCTGGGGCGCCGACTGTGTCGCGAGTCCCAGCGAGGAAACGCAGGCCGGCCGCGATATCCTGAAAAAGGACCCGCATACGCCGGGCAGCCTCGGCATCGCGATCAGCGAGGCCGTCGAGCGGGCAGTGAGCGATCCGACCGGGAAGACGCGCTACGCGCTCGGAAGTGTTCTGAACCACGTCATGCTCCACCAGACGGTTATCGGCCTCGAGGCGAAAGAACAGCTCCGGATGGCGGGCGAGAGGGGCGCGGACATCGTGATCGGTTGCGCGGGCGGCGGCAGTAATTTTGCCGGCATCTCGTTCCCCTTCATTTGCGACAAGATTCACGGCAGGAAGATACGCATCATTCCGGTGGAGCCGACCGCGTGTCCGACGCTGACGCGCGGACCGTTCTCCTATGATTACGGCGATGTCGCGAAAATGACGCCGCTCCTCCCGATGTATTCACTTGGGCACGATTTTATCCCGCCTTCGTTCCACGCGGGGGGGCTCCGCTATCACGGTATGTCACCGCTCGTGAGCCAGGCCGCCGTCGAGGGACTCCTCGAGCCGAGGGCCTATGACCAGCTCAAGTGCTACGAGGCCGCGCTGCTCTGGGCGCGGACCGAAGGCCTGATCATCGCTCCCGAGACCAGCCACGCAGTGGCGGGGGCGATCGATGAGGCGATCAAGGCGCGCGAAGAAGGGAAGGAAAAGACAATTCTCTTCTGCCTGAGCGGGCACGGGCTTCTCGATCTCGCGGGGTATGACAAATACCTGAGCGGGGAGCTCAAGGAGGCGTGTCTTTCCGAAGAACTCCTGCGGAAAGCGGTTTCCTCCCTCAAGGACCATCCGCAGCCGAAAATCCTCCGGACGGGGAAATGGTGATGAGATACTTCCTTTTTCTGATCGCCGGGCTTCTCGCGCTGACCGGCTGCCAGCGGTCCGCGGAAAAAATCCCTGGGGTCCCCGACGATCATCCGGCCCAGGGGTTTTACCGTTTTGTGAGCGCGAATCCCGTTTCCGACCGCGTGTGCAGGGAATACAAGGGGGATCCTTCCATTCCGGCGGGAAAAGTCGCTTCCGGGGAAGGCTACACGAAGGTCCGGGACCTCGCGTCCGGGGTTGTCCTTTTTACCGACAACGCTACGGGAAAGCGGTATTTTGGCGTGGCCTACCTTCAGTATCAGGCGTTCCTTCAGATTCCGAAACTGTGCGCGTGGGAAGAGAATAAACAGGGGACAGGCTCCGGGAAATAGCGGATTATGCCCTGTACCCCAAACCCTGTGCTCCGTCAGGACCAGGCCAGACTGTCCATCTCCTGCCAGGCCGTGACGCTGACGGTTGTGTTCGTCTCTACCGGAACGGTGTCCTCTTTCAGTGCAAGATCGAAGTGGACCGTTGGATAGCCTTTCGAACCTCCGCTGGTCGAGAAGGTTTTCGCGACGACAGCTCCGAAAAGATTGCCGCCTTTCCCTGAGCTTGACGTGTGAAAAGTAACGTCCGAGTTCGGGGCATAAAGCGCGCCGTAGAAAGAGCCATTTGCCGTGATTTTACAGGACTCCGTACCGGTGACATAGATCTGAAGATTTCCGGGTTTGTCGCCGGCAACGGTGGTACCTTGCCCGGTGATATTCACGCCGCCGTCGACATATATCTTGACGGCACCGGTCGCGACAATAGACCCTTGCCCTGAAATCTTGATCTCGGTGGCGTGGTAGGTCCCCGCGGGCAATGTGCCTCCCCTGTAACTTCCCAGCTCAGTAGGAGGTTCCGGGAGTTCTGCGATCGACGGAGGCGCCGCCAGCGTCCATCCCGACGGCAGTTTTCCCGTTGTTCCGGTGATGGTCGAATTGGTTTGGGTGATGCCGGTGACCGGGTTCCCGTTCTCGGAGACCATGGCGCTACCGTTCACCGTGGCGGAATTTGTGGCGATTGCGCCCGCATCGCTGATATTGGAGCCGCCGTAGGCTGAAGTCGAGTTGTAGCTGTCGAACCTGAATTTATCCAGGATCATATTACCCGTGGTATACACGCCGTACGAAAAAAGGTTGGACGACACGGCGGCGGAGGCGATCTGGCAGTAGACGGTTATGTCCGCGTCCTGATAACCCCGCGAAGTTGAAGTGCAGCTTGGCGAACAGCCTCGCGCATCGATCCGGCGTCTCAGGGGTTGTCCCTGGACGGGAGAGATCGTGTAGTGAAACGCGCTTTGCGTCAGGACGGTTTCTGGGGATGTGTAAGCTGCCGCGGCGGTTTCGGCCTGCCTTGACGCGACGGTCAGTTCGTGGAGCGCGGCGTCAATACCGGCTTCCGCGGCGTTGAAAGCCCGAATCCGGTTCTGGTACCGTTCCGCGCTTTGCATGTTGACATGATGTCTTGCAAAAAACGCGATGGAAAAAACGCTGACAAGCGCGGCAACGATGTAAACGACCATCAGGACAAAACCCCGCTCACTGTTTTTTGAGTTCATGGATTTCTTGCCTCCGCTTCTGTGGTGATCTGGACAGGTGTTGCCGGGACCCTTCGGCCATTCGGGAATATCTGCTGAGCGCTGACCTGGATCGTAACGATCGGAGAGGTGGCGCTTGCCCGGGAGAATGCAAGGGATGTGATGTTGTTGGCAAGAACTGTTTGTTTGACCGCTCCCGTAGACAGGTCGGTCGATGTCCGGATGATCTGGTGCGTGTCTCTGTCCAGGGAATACCGGATGTTGGCTGCCCAGTCGGGGCCATAGCTTACATCCAGGAGAGTGGATGCGTCGGGGTCGGGGATAGGAATCCTGAAATTGATCGTGTCCCCGCTCAGATTGCTTCCGTCTCCGAAGTCTATGATCTTGTGGTGCGCAGTCTGGCGGATCTCCTGAGCCATCTTGAACAAGGCTTCGCGGGGACCTTCTCCCAGACTCATTTTCGCGTGGGCGATATCGAGGTTCCGGTTACTGGCAAGCAGGATTCCGAAAACGCCCAAAGTGATGATCGACGAAATAGCGCCGGCAATTGTGACCTCCAAAATTGTGAAGCCTTTCTCTTTTACCGTCACGATATCACCTCTGTATGATATAAGTCTGAACTGTTTCCGATGATTGCCGTCCCGCGTAGGACCGCCAGCTGACCGTGACCGTGACATCCAGAGGGGTTGCGGTCGCGCTTGCGTAAGAAACCGTGACCTGCTCATTGGGCAATGCGGCAAAGCCTGCCGGATGACCGCCGTCCGGGAAGGCGGTGACGACATTGTCGGGGAATGTCCCGGTATTGGAAGCGGCCCGCATCTGTTCAATGACCTGATTTGCGTTCTGAAGCGCGATTGTCCGCTCGTTCATTTCCTCCGAATTTTTATTGATCAGGATATTGAGCCCCACGCATCCCAGAATCACAAGAGCGGTGACAAAAAGAGCGATTATCGTTTCGACTAATGTGAAACCCCGCTCCTGCTTCCCGTGTCTCATATCGATCTCCTTTTTTTCGTGCACAGTATCTTCCAGGCTATTACAAGTCTACCGTGAGGGTTTGCTCCACGCAATACCCAATTAGCAGCAAGAACTATCTTCTTTTTCTTAGTAAGTTCTTTAATAATCAAGTTTAATCATTTTAAAAGTATCAGGTAAAGATATCGGGAGTGTCAGTGGAAAAACGGTTATGCTGATTACCGGGAATGCGGCGACTCAGAGATTTTCAGGATGGCGGTGAGCCGGGAAAAAATACGAAAATGGACCGGCTGGCTCCCGGTTTTGCGCCACAAAGCTCCGAAGCCATTTACTCGAAGTGGAAACACCGCTATATTGCAACGATTATCCATTTTCCGGCCTGAGACCATACTCCCGGAGCATTCAAGGTCAAAAGATTTTTAAAAACCACAACCTGAAAACCGGACATTTCTACTTTGGCAAAAACAGGACGTTTCTATTTTGGTTGGACAGTGTTGCCGGAAGAGCTTGACGTTTCTCGCGACAGGACTGAAAATCATCAGGGCCGGATTCGATCCAGGAAAGAACCGGCGGTTGAAGAGACGATCTTCCGGCGGATTAGCCGGGCTGTTCCTCAAAGGAAGGAAACTCCGTGAAGGTCAAACCGGACAAGACAAGGTTTCTGAGGATCACCGTCCTCGTGATCGCGCTTTTGATCGCGGTTGTTCTGCTGGCCGTCGACGCGATCGGTATGCGTGGTATCTTCTGTTCCTTCGGATACCGGAGCGATTGCGGACGCTCCGGCGTTATTTATTTCCCGCCCGCCACTTCCGTTACGGCCAAGCAGCATAATTTCCACGTGGTTGTTCCCGGCATCTGGCGCTCCGCGCAGCCCAACGAGGAATCCCTGCTCCGGATGAAGTTGTATGGCCTGAAGACTATCGTGAACCTGCGGGGCAGCGAGGCGATCGAATCCTGGGAAAGGAAATTCGCGAAACAGCTCGGAATCCAGTATTATCACTTTCCGCTGGATGCCCGCAAGGAGGTGCCGCTCAAGACCCTCGACGCGATCTTGTCGGTTCTTTCCGATCCCGCGAATCAGCCCGTGCTCTTTCATTGCCATGCCGGAAAGGATCGTACGGGCATGGTCGCGGCGGCCTATAAGATCGCCCACGCGAGCGAGGCGTTCACCGATATTCACAGGGAAATGCTGATGTACGGTTATGACGAACCCGGCTACCCGGCCATGATGAAAACGCTTCGGAACTGGTGCATGGCCAACGGCAAGACCGATGTAGCCCGGGAGATCGAATTGATCGAAGAGCTGAACCAGCGCAGAAAATAACCTTAACTAACCCGGGAGGGATGTATGAAATTTCTCAGGAATCTTTTGTTGATCGTTCTGGTGTTGATCGTCGGTCTGGTGCTGGCCCGGAACATTGTGGCCAAGGTCGCGATCGAGCAGGGGGCTGCCGCAGTGGCCGGGTTGCCCCTTGAGATCGGGAAGCTCGATATCGGCCTGCGGAAGACCTATCTCGACATCGAGAACCTTGAGGTCGGCAATCCGAAGGGATTCGGGAACGAAGTCATGGTGGACATGCCGAAAATCCTCGTGGATTACAACCTGACGAACATCCTGAAAGGGAAGCTCCACATGGAGCGTATCGATTTGAATCTCAGACAGTTCACGGTCGTGAGGGGGCATGACGGAAGGCTGAACATCAATTCCATCAAGGCCGTGCAACAGGCGAAGCCCGCCTCTCCCGGAAGCGGCGAAGCCCCGAAAAAGGAAGTGAAGGCGATGCCGATCCAGCTGGATATCGTTCGCCTCAGGATCGGGAAAGTCGTCTATATTGATCTGGGCGGCGCGCAGCCTTCGACGAAGGAGTTTACGATCGGTCTCGATGAGACCTACCGGAACATTACGGAACAGGGAGCGCTTGTCCGGCTTATCGTTCTCAGGATTATGACCAGGACGCCGCTCGCGATGCTGACGAACTTTGACATTGGAGGGCTCCAGTCGAGCGTTAGCGGGATCGTTGGCTCGGCGACGGACCTGGCGAGCCAGACGGCGGCAAAAGGGCTTGATGTTCTCAAGAGCACGACCTCTTCCGCGGAATCCCTGGCCGGAGAAGCCACGGGGACAGTCAAAGAGGCAACGACCACCGTGACCAGCGGAGTGAAGAGCCTCGCGGGCAAGATCAAGAACCCGTTTGGATCGAAAGATTGAAAAGCGAGGGCATCGCGCGCAAAAAAACCGGATGGTATCTTCGTACTACCGGGAGAGTCAATTCCGGTATGAGTCCGGAAGATGTCCTTGATCGGGCTTGTGACATTTTGCAGGTAGTGATCCCATACGACCGGATCGGAGCCGTCCCGGGAGGGGATGCGCTCCAGCCCGACATTCACGTCCAGTTTGCCGGTGTGTGAGGTGTAGCGCGCATGGGCCGGTTAAGCGTCGAGATCAAGGCCCGCTGCGCCGACCTCGGGCGTATCCGCAGGATCCTCCGGTCGCGGGGAGCCGATTTTCGGGGAACCGATCACCAGGTCGACACCTACTTCACGACCCCTTCGGGCCGGCTCAAGCTCCGGGAGGGGAATATCGAGAATGCCCTCATCCATTACAAACGCGCGGACCAAAAAAACTCGAAACGCTGTGATGCCGTGCTGATGGAATGCGCGGATACCCCCATGATGAAAAAAATCCTGACGGCCGCTTGCGGCGTATGGGGCATCGTGAACAAAAGACGCGAGATTTATTTCCTGGAGAATGTGAAGATCCACCTCGACCGTGTGAAAGGGCTCGGGACTTTCGTCGAGATCGAGGCGCAGGACCGCGCAGGGAAGCTCGGCGTCGCGAAGGTCCGGGCACAATGTGAGTTTTACAAGAAGTTATTCGGGATTCGCCCGGAAGACCTGCTCGCGGATTCCTATAGCGATCAACTGCTTGATCGGTGAGCCCGAAACCCGTCCGGGTCGGAACCCGATGGAGGGTTTCGCGGGACCCGGGGCTTCTTCCGGGGGATCCATCAATCGCAGGACTTTCTTCAGGACATCAGCGATCGCGAGCTCGTGAACGTCCGGCCGGCGGGTGAGTTTTTCTCAAGACGCTTTAATTCATGGGCGAGTTCCCGGTTCTCCGCGAGGAACATGCGCGTGCGGATAAAAGCCCGGACGACAAGGACGCTCATCTGAACGGCGCGCCTGCAGTTCAGGATACAGGCCGCCATGACCGCTCCGTGTTCGGTGAAGACAAAAGGAAGATGTTTCCGATGACGTCCCCGGCTTGTTTGGTTTAAGGTCGCAATTTGCGACCTTAAACCCCGGGTCTCTTTGCGGGTCAGCGCAAATACAAAATCTTTCGGGAATCTTTGGCGGTTCCTTTTGACCTGTTCATTCAAACGTTTTGTGGGTGCTTCGCAGATTTCTGCCAGATCGCTATCCGGGATCACGCGATCAAATCCGGACCGGTTTTCTCTTTGAGTCCCAGTCGCCCGGTTGCGGGTCAAACACGCCGGCGCATTCCGCGCCGCATTCCGCGCAGGCGCCTTCCTTCAGATTCCATTCCGTAAGCTCGTACCAATTCCGGCCGATCAGTTTTTTCCCGCAGGCGTGGCAGTAAGTGGATTCCCCTTCGGGGTTGACGACGTTCCCGGTATAGCAATAGCGGATACCGTTCGCGGCGGCGATCTTCCGCGCCGTCTGAAGCGTCGCGGGCGGCGTTGGCGGGAGATCCGTCACCTTGTAATCCGGATGGAACGCCGTGAAATGGAGGGGGACGTCCGAGCCGAGTGTTTGGACGATCCAGGTGGTCATCGCCTCGATCTCTTTTGCGGAATCGTTCAGTCCCGGGATGAGGAGGGTCGTGATCTCGAGCCAGGTTTTCGTTTCTTTTTTGATGTATTCGAGGGTTTCCAGTACCGGCGCGAGGGAGCTTTGGCAGTATTTTTTGTAGAAGTCCTCCGTGAACCCCTTCAGGTCCACGTTCGCGGCATCCATCCATTCGTAGAATTCCTTTCGCGGGTCCGCGCACACATAACCCGCCGTGACCGCGA
>MWBI01000142.1 GCA_002068945.1 Candidatus Omnitrophica bacterium ADurb.Bin314 | reverse complement strand
CGCCCCCGGGATCGGGAACGGGGCCCGGTCACCAGTCTTCGACGATCCGGTCGACGATATTCTTCGCAAGCTTGCCATAGGCTTGCTCGACAGCGGCCTGCTCGCCGATCTGTTTGATGTCCGTCACATAGTATTCCGCATCGCCCGAAAAATCAGGCTCTTCCCAGATGATCTCGCGGTTCTTGCCGTCCACGAGGCGTATGGCCATAACAATGAACATGCGGTATTCCTCGACCGACTCAAGCTGATTAAAACGGAGCCCTTCCTGTTCATACGCGGTGAGGTCCATCTGCAGAATCGCATCCGCCCGGCCTTCCGAGACCACCTGAAGATTGCCGTCTACCTGCAGACGCGCGATCACGGCGTTCGTAATGTCCATTTCCATGCCCTGCTGATAGGAACGCAGGTCCGAGATCGGAATCTTGTTCTTGACCGTTTCCACAAAAATCGTCTTGATGCCCCGAGGGAGAACGGTCTTGGTCGTGTAACCGCAACCCGACAGCGACGGAACGAGGACGGCCAAAAGAAGACAGAAACACAAACGCTTGATCAGATCCATGGGGCAACTCCTATAAGGACTTTCTTTCGTAACGCGTCATTTCTTTCGTCAAAAAATCACGCCGCACGTCGAGGTCCGTGAGACGCTGCTCCGTGCGCGTTTTTTCCGTGAGCATATCCTGCGTCATGGCCTTCGATTTTACTTCGGGCAAGAGCCTCTCGATCTCGGCCAGGCGCTTTTGGAGAATACCGCTTTCCTCGGAAGTGATCTCAATCTCCTTTTTGATGACACCGGCCAGAGAGGCCTCAAGCTCGCGGAATTCCTTGTACCGCCTGACCTTCTCCTTGTCAGCCCCGGACGCCTTCATCTCCACATCCAGTTTATTGCGGTACTCCTCGCTCAGAAGCCCCTGTTCCTCGGCATACATGCTGTATTGAATTTCGAGCCGTTCAAAAAGTCCGGTGATCTCCTCACGCAAAGCCTTTTCATCCGGGGCCGACGCGGCAACGGGCGCCGTCCCGGCGGGCTTCGCGTCCGCGGAAACGGATTCGGCCACGGGCACGACCGAAGCCGACGGAGCGGACTTGGCGGCAATCGCGGCTTCCACGTCAGCGAGCCGTTTTTTCGTGCCTTCAAGCTTGTGACTTTCCTTATCCATGCGGTTCAACAGCACGTCCTTGCGCTGCTTCTTCGGCACGATGCGTTTCGCGCTCTGCACAGCCTCATCAATAAAAACATACGGGACCTTGACGAAGGCCCCGCGGAACTTGTAGCCGCCGGCCAATGACGCCTTGGCGGTCAGAATCTCATGCTCCTTCTCAAGGCGGGAAATCTCAAGGTTCTGAGCTTCGATCATCAGACTCTCGAGCTCGATCTGCTGCTGAAGGTCCTGGGCCGCGGCCTCGACACTCTTCTTGCCTTCCTTGTTCACTTCCTCATCCTTGTTCGGCAACCCGAACAGGAATGATCGTGTGAGATAAACAGGCGCGGTCACGACCCGGGTCACGGCATTACGGGGCGAGCGGCGGTCGCCATGTATGACGCCATCGAGCTCATCGAGAAGCTGATTCTTCCTCTTGTGGCGGTCCTGGATGTCCTGGTAGCGCTTGCGAATCTCCCGTTCATTATCTTTGATCTGTTTGCGAAGGTCGCGGATATTGATCTCTTCCCGTGCATTCAGCGATTGCATCATCTCGTTCTGTTCCTGACGGACCAGCTCGACGTTGAACGCGTGGGAAAGCGTATCCATGACCGTCTGCTCGACCGCCAGCTTTTCACCAAGGTGCATCCTGAGAGCGAGCAACTCATCCAGGGATTTCTGCGAGGCATCCCCTTCGACGTTGAAATGAACGGGTTGCCCGGCCTGGGCGCCCCCTGCCTGTTTCGCGAGGATGGCTTCGAGCTCCTGTTCAGCCAGTTTGCCGAAGTGTTTTTCATAAAGCACCAGCTTCTCATCCAGCTGCCGGTCAAGCTTCCTGATTTCCTCTTCCCGGGGCGTGCGCTGGCCGGCCGGCTTCTCGGCGATCTGTTTGCGCTCGGTTCCGCGAAGGCGCTTGATCTCAACACCCGTTTCCGTGAGCGCGGGGGCCAGATCCGCCTGAAGGACGGTATAACGCTTGTAGAGTTTCTCCTTCTCTTCGAAAAGATCCTTCTTTTTCTTGGCGAGCTTGTACAGGTCTTTTTCGCCGAACGACCGGACTTTTTCAATCGGGGTCTCGGGTTGCATGAAAGCGAGCATGTTCTGATAAAAAGGCTCCGACGGAACGCCGAGTTCCTCCCGCCAGTTCGCGAGACGCGCCTTCTCTTCCTCGATCGCGTCACGCTCGGCCTCAAGAGACGTCCTCCAGCGATCCAGGGCCTTCTGAAAATCAGGGGAGGTATTGTCCCTGTAGCGTTTTTTCTTGCGCTCGAACTCTTTGAACTTCTCCTTCAACTCCGTTTCGCGGCGTTTCAGGTCCTGTTTGCGACGGCTGAGGGTATCGACCTTGCTCTTGTCGATCGCGCGGAGCTTCTTCTTCTGTTTTTTGATCTCGGCTTCGAGTCTGTCGCGCTCCTGTTTGTCGCCCTTGCCGAGAGCGTTCAGTTCCGCCTCAAGCTTGGAGATTTGCGCGCGCACATCATCCTCTTTCGCCGTCAGATAGGTCACCGGTTGTTCCAGTGACCGCATCTTGTCGGCCGCCTTTTGGCCCCAAAGCGTTTCGGAATAACGCTTGGCGGTATCGCGGTAGTAGATCAGCGCGCTTTCGAGATAATTTTCTTTTTCGTAATAGGCGCCGATGCGGTAATTCTTTTCGGCGTTGCGTTCATCCACTTCCCGGCGAATCTTCGCGGCCTTGTCGGCTTCCGCCGATGCTCCGTATTTTTTCAGGTACCAGTCCGCCTGTGCCGACGCCTCGTCCAGCGCACTCTGGTCGCGCGTTTCCACCTGGGATTTCGCGTAGGCGGCTTCCGTCATCTGGAGGCGGGCATCCTGAACAAGCGGGCTCTGGGGATACTGGTCCACGACCTCCTGAAACGCCTCGACCGCCTGGTCATATTGCCCGGCTT
>MWBI01000141.1 GCA_002068945.1 Candidatus Omnitrophica bacterium ADurb.Bin314 | reverse complement strand
TGGGCGCGAACGGGGTTTTTGTTTTTAGACGCTTGCTTACTTCTTCACGTAACGGTAAGGATCCCGGACTTTCCGGACGGGAGTAGAGGTAGTGGTAGCGGTGGCGGTCGGCTGTTCTTCAACGACTGTGACGATCGGTTTTGGCGCCGGAGCCTGAACGATCTGCGTCACAACCGGCTGCTGAACAACGGGGGTCGACCGGATGTATTCAACCTGCTCCGGCCTGTCATCGCAGAGCAGGCAGTTATGATAAGAGCGGTTCACGGGGAAACCGTTGAAACCCGGAACCCAAAAGAGACCGACGTCCACGAGGCCGGACGAAGCGCGGAGGGCCGTGCAGCCGAGGCCGCCCGCCATGCCGGTGAGGGTGCCGATGAGCGGCGGGCCCTGCTTGGTCTTGTCAACCGTCTGAACGAGAATGTCCACGGGGCTTGTTGCGGCATTGAGAAGCCCGCGGACGAACATTGGGCCGACCTTCTCTTTATATGAATCCGATTCGGCCGATTCCCAGATGTCCGCGCTGGCGACCGACGGTATCATCAACGCAAAACTGAGCAACAACACGAGCATAACGCTTATCTTTTTCATGAACATCCTCCTCTTTTGAAATTCCTGAAACATGCTCAGCCGTGAAAAAATATTGCTATAAATTGCGTGGCGGGGAGATATTACATCGGATAAAAATAACAATCAATATGATTTTTTATTGACACGTCCATTTCTTGTAAATGTAAATATAATAACAACTTACAGGAACAACCGAATGAAGTAATTTATAACAACCATTGACAATTTATAGTATATGGTGTAGTTTGTATTGTAGTATATAACTATAAAGAACTCAAAAATAGCTATAACTAACAAGGAGACAGATGATGGATCAACCAAAAGAGCAGGAGCAGCAATTCCAGTATCCCAGACGGGAGAGGGCCCAGATCATGACGCCCAAAGAGGCGGCGAAGTATCTCGGGTTCCATCTCGTGACCATCTACCGGCTTCTTAAAAAGGGGGAGATCCCCGCGACGAAGATCGGTGGTCAGTGGCGTTTTAAGAAGGACGTTCTGGATAACTGGTTGATGGAGCGGATGAACCAATAAAGGTGTTACGGGTTTCGATGCTTGTTATCATCGGATAATCGGCAGGTGAGTCGGGACCCGTAAAGTTTTCTCGAAATGAGCGTAGTTGCCGCGATGGGGATCCGGCGATTATGCTTCGCTCACTTCCGGGCTTCCAGAAGAAGATTTGCGATCTTTCTGTGAGGCGCGGGAAGTGCGGTTTTTTTCAGGTTCTTCAACGGTACCCAACGGCTGCCAGCAACGTGTAAAAGATTTTTTCGGGAGCTGTTTTTTGTCCACACGCGAAGCTCGATCCGGTATCGTGTCACGCTATGACAAAGTTTCCCGAGCGGGCGCACTCCCTTTTCTCCGCAGATTCCGGCCATTTCCCGAAATGAGTTAAAAAACGGGAATGTCCATAGACCCGTCCACCAATATCCCGCAAGCTGTCTCTGTAATAGCACTCTGCCATCCGGCAGACTCAATACCAGGGCGTGCATCGTTACGCTTTCATAGTTTTCTTTTCGAGTCCTGACAGGGAAGAACATCTCACGTTTCAACCGATGCGCCTTGCAAAATGTGCGGGCGGGACAACGTCCGCATTCAGGATTTTGGGGGGAGCAGACCGTTGCGCCCAACTCCATCATCGCCTGGTTGAAATCACCCGGAGCCCGCTCTTCCAAAAGAGCTCCCGCCAAGTCCCACAGAGCGGATATCGCGGCGGAAAGCTCAATGCTTTGACGAAGGGCGAAAAGGCGGGTCAGAATCCGCACAACGTTCCCGTCCACAACAGGGACCTTCTCATCGAAGGCGATGCTGGCGATTGCGCCTGCCGTGTAACGACCGATCCCCGGAAGCTCTTTCAGGAGCGCGGCGCGGGCCGGAATTTTACAGTCCAGATCCTTCACAACGGATTTGGCCGCCCGGTGGAGCATCCCTGCCCGGCGGTAATAACCAAGTCCTTCCCAGCATTTAAGAACTTTCCCGGGCGGGGCTGATGCGAGAGCGCGGACATCCGGAAAAGCGGCTATCCATTTCTTGTAATAGGGAATGACCGTTTTGACTTGTGTCTGCTGAAGCATGATCTCGGAGACCCATATCTTGTATGGGTCTTTTGTGTTCCGCCATGGCATCACGCGTTTTTCCCTTTGATACCAGGCGAGGAGAGCGCGGCGAAACTTTTTGACGGGGAAATTTTTGAGGATCTTCATGACGGGCATGATAACTTGACAAGCAAGGTCCGGCAAGCACGTGAAAAATGATAAAAAAGAATGAAGAAGGCATTAAAGGGTGTCGATAACATTCAAGCATTATCCTGTTGTCGCAAGGGGATGATTATGGCAGGATATCGGCGGTGATCACCCTATTAACAACAGGGCTTTCAAACCAAGGAGGAAAAGCAATGAAAAAGATTCTCAGTCTGGTGTTGGTCCTTTCGATGGTTCTCGCCCCCTCGGCTTTCGCGGCGAGCCCATGGGCTGATGGAAAGACCTATGGCGAAAAAGTCAGCGGCAAACTGGCGTTTGGTCTGACCAACACGCTTCTCGGTTGGACGAAACTCGTTTCCACTCCGAATGACTACTCCAATGCCGGCAAAAATGTTTGGCAGGGTGTTGGCCAGGGTCTCGTCGATGGTGCGGTTACCACGGTTCTTGGTGCCACTCATCTCTTGACCTTCTTTGTCCCTGCGGACATCGAAATTCCCAGCCCGGTTGATCTTTCCGGCGGGAAATAAGTTAGTCCGAATAATTGCTTTTCAAAACGCCCCGTCTTCGGACGGGGCGTTTTTATTTCCAGCGTCACTGGATTCGCTTGCCAAGCAAAACTCCCCGCAAGGAGACACGGCTCTCTCATCACGGTTTCGATAGAATAACGGCATTTCAGGGAGTGTCTAACTCCTGTCGCTTAAAAGGAACCTGCTATGCAAAAAACAGCGCTTACCGTGTCCGCAGTGATCTTTCTGATCGTTTCCATGTTCCACATTCTGCGATTGCTCATGAAAGTTGAGATCGTTGTCGGAGGAGTCGAAATTCCTTTTATCGCGAGTTGGGCGGGAGCCTTTTTTAGCCTGGCTTTGGCTTGCTGGATGTGGGTTGCCGCGGAAAAACAAGCCGGGTCTTCGGGTTGATCGACCAGATTCCCCGGGGTTTCGGGGCGTTAGGCGATTTTTTGTTTTTCTTTTTCTTCAATACATTCCTTTGCCCCGGATAGTGGTGTGTTGCGGAAGGATTTTCCGGATCATTTCAGATTACGGAAGGGGCTCAGTGTTGAGAGCATTTGTCCGTGAACAAAACCGTTCGTGACGAGATTTTGAGCGCTGGTGAGGGTCAGGGGATCTCCCGAAAAATCAGTCAGCCGCCCGCCCGCTTCTTCTGCGATCAACATCCCGGCCGCCTTGTCCCACGGATTCAACTTCATTTCGTAGTAACCGTCAAAACGTCCCGCGGCGACATAACAAAGGTCCAGGGCGGCAGAGCCCGTTCTCCGGATGCATTGTACCTTTGTGAGGAAGGCCCCCAGCATCGCAAGATAATCTCCGGGGTTCTTTTTCCGGTCGTAAGGAAAGCCCGTGACCACGAGCGCGTCAACCAGCTTCTTTACCCTTGAGACGCCGATCCTCCGCCCGTTCAAGAGCGCGCCTTTGCCGCGCTCCGCAAAGAAAAGTTCATTTCGCGTCGGATCCAGGACCGCGCCCATTTCAAGGAGGCCGTTTCGCTCAAAGGCGATCGAGATCGACACCAGGGGAAATCCGTGAGCGAAATTCGTCGTTCCGTCGATTGGGTCGATGATCCAGCAACCGCCCGAGCCCTTGACCTCAGGGGATTCCTCCGCAAGGATCGAATGCTCCGGGAACCTCTTCAGGATCACGGAAAGGGCGGCCTTTTCCGAGGCCTTGTCGACCTCGGTGACGAGATTGAATGTGCCTTTTTTGGTGATCCGTTGTTCTTTACCGAAGGCGGCCCGGACGACCTTGCCCGCCTTACCGATCGCTTCCAATAGGGTGCTTTTAATTTTGGTGCTATTCATATAGAATACGGGTCCTTTCAGTGGGTTTTTCAGCAGGAGATTTGTATTTTAGCCGAATGGCTGGGGCGCTGCAACTCATTGAACGGCACAACCTTGATAAGCGAAAGCGGAACTACTTTCATCCTGCGGGGCGAAGCGGTTCGGCGGAAATCGGGAGCAACAAATGAAATCTTACCGTGTGACACTGATCCCCGGCGACGGCGTCGGTCCGGAGCTCGCGGAAGCGGCAAAAGCGTGTCTTGAGGCTACCGGCGTCAAGTTCGACTGGGATATCCAGACGGCAGGTGTCGATATCATGGAAAAGGAAGGAACCCCGCTTCCTGGCCGCGTCATCGAGTCGATCCGCCGGAACAAGATCGCGATCAAGGCGCCGATCACCACACCTGTCGGCAAGGGGTTCCGTTCCGTAAATGTCGCGCTTCGCAAGGAACTCGATCTCTACGCGTGTCTCCGTCCCTGCAAATCTTACGAGGGCGTCCGTTCGCGCTACAGGAACATCGATCTCGTGATTGTCCGCGAGAATACCGAAGACCTTTATGCCGGCATCGAATTCCAGAAAGGAACCTCCGAGGCGCTCCGGCTGATCGACAAGATCGAAGCGCTTTCCGGGCGCAAGATCCGTCCCGATTCCGGTGTCAGCATCAAGCCGATCTCCGTTTCCGGGACCGAGCGCATCGTGAAGTTCGCATTCGATTATGCCCGTCAGTACAAACGGAAGAAGGTGACCGCGGTCCATAAGGCAAACATCATGAAATTCTCGGACGGGCTCTTCCTCGAGGTCGCCCGTGAGGTCGCGAAACAATATTCTGATATCGAGTTCGAGGACCGCATCGTCGACAATATGTGCATGCAGCTTGTGCAGAAACCCGAACTTTACGATGTCCTTGTGCTTCCGAATCTCTACGGCGATATCCTTTCCGACCTCTGCGCGGGGCTCGTCGGCGGTCTCGGCGTGGCGCCGGGAGCCAATATCGGTACGAACGGCGCGCTCTTCGAGGCGACGCACGGTTCGGCGCCGAAATACAAAGGTCAGAACAAGCTGAACCCGACCGCCGTGATCCTCTCGGGCGTCCTGATGCTGCGGCATCTCGGTGAGACCGAAGCGGCTGATCGCCTCGAGAACGCGGTCGCGGCCGTGATCCGCGAAGGCAAAGACGTGACGTATGACATGAAGGCGGACCGGAACGATCCGGCCGCCGTCGGAACTCGCGAGATGGGCGAAGCGATTATCAGGAAAATGAAATAACCGGGAAAGCCATGAGCCTTCTTAACAGTTTCGGAAGCAAAGTCACGCTGAACATCGAAGACAGGGATTACACGATCTACCGGGTCCGCGCGCTCCAGGAATGCGGCGTCGCGAAGGTCCTGAAGCTCCCGTACGCGATCCGTATCCTGCTTGAGAACCTGCTTCGAAACGAGGACGGCAAGAACGTCACGCGCGGCGATATCGAGAACCTCGCCAATTGGTCACCTTCGAAAAAGAGCGCGAAAGAGATCGCGTTCACGCCGGCCCGCGTCCTCCTCCAGGATTTCACCGGGGTTCCGGCTGTCGTCGACCTTGCCGCGATGCGCGAGGCGATGGTCAAGATGAACGGTGACCCGAAAAAAATCAATCCCCTCCAGCCGGTCGATCTTGTGATCGATCACTCGGTCCAGACGGATTTTTTCGGAACGCCGGATTCCTTCCGCAAGAACGGCGAAAAGGAGTTCGAGCGTAACGTCGAACGCTATCAATTCCTCAAATGGGGGCAGAAGGCTTTTAATAACTTCCGGGTGGTGCCGCCGGCCACGGGGATCATTCACCAGGTGAATCTCGAGCATCTCTCCCCGCTTGTTTTCCGGCGCAAGGAAGGAGGCAAGACCTATCTTTATCCGGATACGCTGGTCGGTACCGATTCCCATACGACGATGATTAACGGCCTCGGCGTTCTCGGCTGGGGCGTCGGCGGGATCGAGGCCGAGGCCGCGATGCTCGGACAGCCTGTTTCGATGCTGATCCCGGAAGTGATCGGCTTCAAGCTGACGGGGAAAACAAGGGAGGGGGTCACGATCACGGACGTGGTACTGACGGTCACGCAGATGCTTCGCAAAAAAGGCGTGGTCGGCAAGATCGTCGAATACTTCGGCGACGGCGTCGGGGCTCTTTCGCTTGCGGATCGCGCGGTGATTTCCAATATGGCCCCCGAGTATGGCGCCACGGCGGGGTATTTCCCCGTCGATGAGGAGACGATCAGATTCCTTCGACTGACGGGAAGAAATCATGAGGCTGTGGACCTCGCGGAGGTCTATTTCAAGGAACAGGGGCTTTTCCGCGAAAATCCGGCCGAGGCGGTCCAGTATTCGGATATCCTTGAGCTTGACCTCAAGACGGTGGAATCGAGCCTCGCGGGGCCCAGGCGCCCCCAGGACCGGATCGCGCTGAAAGAAGTCAAGGCGTCATTCGAAAAGGTTTTGCCCGATCTGTTGAAAGGAAAGGGCGTTCTCGACAGGAAGATGTCGATCGAGATCGAAGGCCAGAAGTGCGAGCTGGAGAACGGCGCGGTCGTGATCGCTTCGATCACAAGCTGTACCAACACCTCCGCCCCGTCCGCGATGCTGACGGCCGGTCTCGTGGCCGAGAAGGCGATCCTGAAAGGTCTCATGGTCAAGCCGTGGGTGAAGACGAGCCTCGCGCCCGGTTCCCAGGTCGTGACGGATTATCTTCGGGACTCCGGTCTGCTTTATTATTTCGAGAAGTTGCGGTTTCACCTTACCGGGTACGGATGCATGACCTGTATCGGCAACTCCGGTCCATTGCCGGAACCCGTTTCGTGGGCGATCAAGGAAGGCGATCTTGTGGCCGCCTCCGTGCTTTCGGGAAATCGTAATTTCGAGGGGCGCGTCCATCCCCAGGTGAAGGCCAACTACCTCGCCTCGCCGGCACTTGTCGTGGCGTACGCCATTGCGGGGACCGTTCTGATTGATATGGAAAAGGATCCTCTGGGCAAAGACAAGGATGGCAAGCCGGTCTTTCTGAAGGATATCTGGCCGACCGCGGAGGAACTTCGAGAAGCGATGAACAGCGTGAAACCCGAGATGTACAAGAACCGCTACAAGAACGCGTTTGAAGGGAACGAGGCCTGGAAGGCCCTGGTTGCGTCCTCGGGAGATACGTTTGAGTGGGACAGAAAGTCCCTTTACGTGAAACACCCGCCCTATTTCCAGAAGATGCCGGCGCGTCCTTCCGATATCAGGGATATTCGCGACGCGCGCGTGCTGGCCGTCCTTGGCGACTCGATCACGACCGATCATATCTCGCCGGCCGGATCCATCAAGACGGACAGTCCGGCCGGGGAATACCTGATCGAGAACGGCGTCGATCCCAAAGATTTCAACTCCTACGGCGCCCGGCGCGGCAACCACGAAGTGATGGTCCGGGGCACCTTCGCGAATATCCGCCTTAAGAATCTCATGATCCCCGGCGTTGAAGGCGGTATGACGAAATATTTCCCGGAAAGGGGGAGGCCCTCCGACGTGACGATCTACGACGCGTCGGTGAAATACCAGGAGCGCAAGGTCCCGCTCGTCGTGATCGCGGGCAAGGAATACGGCTCCGGCTCGTCCCGCGACTGGGCGGCAAAAGGCCCGGCCCTTCTCGGAGTGAAGGCTGTGATCGCGGAAAGCTTTGAGCGCATCCACCGCAGCAACCTGATCGGGATGGGCATCCTGCCGCTCCAGTTCATCGAAGGCGAAAGCGCCGCTTCACTGAAACTTTCGGGCGAAGAGGTTTTTGCCATCGAAGGGATTGCCGACCAGCTCAGTGTCGGAAAGATCCTGAGTTGCACCGCGGACAGGAAAACGTTCAAGGTCATTTGCCGGATCGATACCCCTGTCGAGCTTGAATACTACCGGCACGGCGGCATCCTGCAGTACGTGTTGCGCCAGCTTCTGAAAGATTGACCCGTATTCCTTCCGCATCGCGACCCAATGACTTTTTTGTCACAAATCCTGATTTTGAATTCCCATTTCCCTGCCTTTGAGTATAATGCCCCCTAAACATTAGCCGGAGCCGAGCGCCGAAACACGGGCCGTGTCCCCCGGGGTCGGGTCTTCCGCGCGGAGTCGCGCGGGTATTTTGAAAGGGATTTCCTGATATGCCGAATTCAAAAAAGAAAGAACCGTCAAGCGCATCCAAACTGATCAAGGGCCTCGAAGGTGTTGTGGCCGCCCAGACATCCTTAAGCGATGTCGATGGCGAGAACGGCCGCCTGCTTTTTCGCGGTATTCCGATCGGCGAGCTGGTCGAGAAATCCCACTTTGAGGAAGTCGCCTATCTCCTTTGGTACGGGAAACTTCCCACGGGCCCCGAGCTCGAGACCTTCAAGGACACGCTGAAGGCGCAGCGAACCCTTTCGAAAGAGGCGATGGCGATCCTGAAGCTCCTCCCGACGACGACGCATCCGATGAGCGCGCTCCGGACGATGTGTTCGCTGATGGGATCGCTCGATCCCCGGGCCCACATTGTGAATCCCGAAGAGTCTCAACGGAAGGCTTACCATCTGACGGGTGTGTTTCCGACGATCATCGCGGCTTTTTTCCGTCTTCGCTCCGGGAAGGAACCCGTTGTTCCCGACATGAACCTTTCACATGCGGCAAACTTCCTTTACATGCTGAACGGCGAAAAACCGACCCCTGAAATGGAGAAGGCCCTCGACGCATATCTGATCCTGCTCGCGGACCACGGGCTGAACGCCTCGACCTTTGCGGCGCGTGTGACGACCGGAACGCTTTCCAATCTTTATTCCGCGGTTACCTCCGCGGTCGGGACGCTCTCGGGCGAACTGCACGGCGCGGCGAACCAATATGCGATGGAGATGGTCCTTGAAATCGGTTCCGCGGACCGCGCGGAGGCATACGTGAACAAACTCCTCGACGAGAAAAAGAAGGTGATGGGTTTCGGGCATCGTATTTACAAGACCCGCGATCCGAGGGCCGAGGCCTTCCGCGAGATCGCGAAAGATCTATGCGTCAAGGCGGGCAAGACCTCCTGGCTTGAGATCGCCGGGGTCGTGGAAAAGGTCATGATGGACCGCAAGAAGATCCCCTGCAACGTCGATTTTTTCTCCGCGCCGGTCCTTTATGTGCTCGGTTTCCCGCCGGATTTCTTCACGACCGTTTTCGCGGCGAGCCGCGTCGCGGGCTGGAGCGCGCACATCATCGAGCAGCAGCTTGATAACCGCCTGATCCGTCCGTTGGCCGAGTACGTCGGTCCTCAGGACGCGTATTACATTCCGGCCGAAGACCGCAAGTAGATCCAGCCACCGCATGATGTCGGCGAGGAAAAGGTCCCGCGGTCGGGAAAGGTCCGAGCCATGACGGCGAATCTTGATTATGCGTTTGACGAGTATCTGCGGTCGAAGTCTTCCGAGGCCGTCCGTGCCATCCAGTTGTTCCGGGAAAAACTGAAAGGCCGGTCCCTGGCCTTCGGTCGCTTCACGGTTCCCGCTTTCTATAAGGCCTTTTTTGTCACCCCCAAACAGCAATATCTTCTCAAACGCGCGGCGGTGGCGTTTTACCAGATTATCAATACGACCACACGGCTTTATTTCGAGGAGCCGCAGCTTCGGGCGCGCTTTCATCTGAGTCCGGAAGCCGAAGAGCTGGTCCGGATCGATCCCGGTTACGCCAAGAACGTTGTCTTCGGAAGGTTCGACACGCTCCTCGAAGGTGAAAGCCTGAAGATCCTCGAATTCAGCTGCGATGCGCCCTCGGGAGCTTCCTACACCGATCAGATCGAGACATTGTTTCTGTCCGATCCGCTGGCGGCCTCCTTTGCCGGGGAACACCACCTTGTTGTGAGCCGTCGTATCCAGAGCATCCTGAACGCACTTCTGGCAGTTTACGAAGAGTTTGGCGGTTACGAAACGCCGCAAATCGCCATTGCGGACTGGCGGCACGCGCGAACGCACGCCGAAAGCGAATTCATGAAATCGCAGTTTGAGGCGCGGGGATACAAGACGGTGATCGCGGACCCTCGTGACTTTCAATACAAAGGCGGGAAGCTGTACCACAAAGGCTTCCGGGTCCATCTCGTCTACCGGCGGGTCCACTTTGACGAGATGGTCGAACGTCTCGACGAACTCCAGGATTTTTTGCGCGCCTACCGCGACAAGGCGGTCTGCGTCGTGAATCCGTTGCGGGCGCGGCTTTCGGCGAGCAAGTCGCTTTTTTCGCTCCTTACGGATCGAGAGTTCGACCGCTTTTTCACGGACAGCGAGAACAAAATGAAGCAGGATCACTTGCCGTGGACGCGGGGCGTTGCCGACGCTGAGGATTTTTACGGGCACCGGAAGGTCTTCCTGATCGATTTTCTGCAAGACGAGAAGGAAACCCTCGTGCTGAAACCGCCCTACAGCCACGGACCCGAGCATGTCAGGATCGGTCGTGAGACGACGGACAGCGAATGGAATGCCGCGGTGGACCGGGCGCTCAAGGAACAGGGATGGGTCATCCAGGAGTACGTGAACGTGCCGGCTATCACCGTTCCGGAGGTCGTGAACGGGAAACTGGATTTCGCCTACAAGAAATACAATTTCAATATGCTGGTGTGCGGCGGGAAATATGCCGGAGGTTTTGTGCGCCTGAGCGACGAAAGCGTGATTAATGTCGCGACGGGCGGCGGTCTGATGCCGGCCGTGTGGTCTGATGTCGCGCCCGAAACGAACGGGTGAGGTCCGCGTGGCACGCTCTATTTTGCAATTTGATTTTTGAAATCATGGGGTGTATGTTACCTTTCCGCGGGAGATAAAACGGATGAAAAAGAAAAAATGCAAAACATTCAGGCTGAAGGAAGCGAACGCCCTCCTTCCCGAGATCGAAAAACGTCTGAAGCGTCTCCAAAAGAAAAAGGAAGCCTATGCCCGCGTTCACGACCAGCTGTTCGTGCACGAACTGGTGTCGGCGGCCGAGCGTTTGAATGGCCTTGCCGAGAACGATGACCTCGAAGCGAGGATCGCCGGGCTCGAACAGGCGATTGAAGATCTTGCGAAAGATGTCGAGGCCATTTTAGAGATGGGAGCCATCCTTCGGGATCTTGAGAGAGGCAGGATCGATTTTTTGGCGGACCTGGAAGGCAAACCCGTTTTCTGGTCCTGGGAACTGGGGGAACCGTCAATCGGATTCTATCACCATACGAACCGCAACCCCCGCGAGAGAATCCCGATCCCCGCGAGAATTCTCAAGGCCCCGTAACGTTCCGAACCGCTCCTCAATCCTCCTGGATGGCGAGATCCGCCTCCTGGGGCGCTTCCTCGACGGCTTTTTCTTCGGAAATCACATCATCGGCTTCGGTCTTTTCCGCCACTTCTGACGCCGGGATTCCTTCTCTCGAAAGGACGGCGGTTGCCGGCATTTCCGCAACGGGGCCGTTCTCTTCCGTTGTCGTCTCTCCGCCAGGCGAGGAAGTCCCGATTTTTTCCGCCTCGATCGCCATCCGCGTGAATTTCGGATCTATTTCCCTGAGGAAGACCTCGTTCGTGCCTTTGGGGATGCGCAGCAGGAACTGATACGATGTGGCCGAGTCGAGTGCCTTGACGTTGTTGAGGAAGATGGCGGTATTCTTGCCGGTCTGCGGTGAAACGATCGTGACCTTCTTCGGAAAGATAATCGGTCCGAAGCCGCCGTCGGAGGAGATTTCCCTGAAATCATATCGCTGGATCTCCGTCATGGTTTGGCCCTCAGGATCAAAGAACAGCTCCCCGATAACGTCCCCCGCGGGAGTCAGATAAGCCTTGCGCGAAAGGAACCTCTGCCTGTCGTTTTCGGCAAAAACATTCAGACTGACCGAAATCCCGGAGGAATTGTCGACTTCAGTGCGCTTCGGATCGAACATTCCCGGCTTCAGCGCGCGGAAAAGGTCGAGTAGTTTCAGGTGGCTTTCGACTTCCGGCGAGTCTTCGAGGTCAAAAACAGAGCCGTGATAAAGAGTGTTTTGGGATGGGACGTAGAGATCGAACCGGCGGTCCATGGTGCGGAAAATGAACACCGGGTTTTTTTCCTGGTCATGGCAGGAAAGCAACATCCGCTCGTCAAGACGCTGATACACAAGTTCGCCGCCGCACATGGCCTGCCGTGTCGTCCCGGGGGCGACGAAGAAAAGAATCACATCGGCGCGAATGGCGATCCAGCGAAAATTGCGGTTCTCGACCTGCTTCAGGAGAGCTTCAAGGGCTGGCGACGGCGTATCTACTGCCCGGGACGGAAAAGGATGAAGGAGGATGACGGAAAAGAAAGAAAGCGGGACGAGAACCAGCCGTGCGAGCCGTCGGACCATCAGCCGGGACTAGGATCGCCCTCCTTCAAGGGCCTTTTTGGTGTGAAGGATCCTCTGGATCGCGGTCACATGGGTGCCGATGAGCAGGGCCAGGAGCACGAATTTCAGGACCGGGAAGAAGAGGGTCCCGAACGCGAGGAGCACGATGCGCTCGGCCCGTCCAAAAAAACCGACACCGCAATCCTTGATAAAATTCTCGGCTCTCGCCTTCGTGTAGCTGACCGCCATGGCGCCCAGCAGGATTCCGAGCGATGTCAGGAACCAGAAGACCTCTCCTTCGCGCGCGAAATAGACTGCAAGACCTCCAAAGATGAAGAAGTCCGAATAGCGGTCGACCGTGGAATCAAGAAAGGCCCCGAAAGGACTGGCCTTGCCGGTCTTCCTGGCAAGAGGACCGTCCAGCATATCGCCGAGTCCGGCGATTAACAGGACCAGTCCGCCAAAGATCAGGTATCCTTTGGCATAGATGACCCCGGCGAGCAGATTGACCGCGCATCCCGCGAGCGTCAACTGGTTGGGGGTGATCCCGAGCGTGTTGAGTTGGTCGACGAGCTTGCCGACCAACCCTTCAATCATCGGATAAACGGTTTTTCTGAGCATGGAGAGGTCCTCCTAGCGAGGGCAGGTGCCCTGCACGAACTTCCGGACCAGTTCGCGCGCTTCGTAGTCGGCGATCTGTTTCGGCGGATGCTTCATGGTGTAAGCCGACATCGAAATGAGCGGTCCGCCAATCTTGCGGTCGCGGGCGATCTTGCAGGCGCGGATCGCATCAATGGAACAACCGGCGCTATTCGGAGAGTCTTCGACCGAAAGGCGGCACTCGAGCGACACGGGGAAACCGGCAAAGCCGCGGCCTTCGATGCGGAGGTAGCAGACCTTGTTGTCGTTCTGCCACGGAACGTAATCGGAAGGACCGATATGGATATTATCGGCTTCGAGAGGTGTGTCGAGCTGGCTCTGGACCGCGGAGGTCTTCGAAATCTTCTTCGATTCGAGGCGGGCGCGGTTGAGCATGTTGAGGAAGTCCGTGTTGCCGCCCGTGTTGAGCTGGTACGTGCGGTCGATCTTGACGCCGCGTTCGCTGAAAAGCTTCGCGAGCGTGCGGTGGGTGATCGTCGCGCCGACCTGGGCCTTGATGTCGTCGCCAACGCAGGGGATGCGCTTGGCCTCGAAACGCTTTGCCCACGCGGGGTTGGAAACGATGAAGACCGGCATGCAGTTGATGAGGCTGACACCCGTCTTGAGGCACGCGTCAGCGTAGAACTCCGTCGCTTTTTGCGAACCGACGGGGAGGTAGTTGAGCAGAATCTCGGCGCCGGTCTCTTTAAGAATCTTTTCGACGTTCGCGGGTTTCCTGTCCGCGACGAGGAACGTGCGGTTGTCCGGATAATTCTTCATGTGCTCGGAAACGCCGTCCAGGATATGACCCATTTCAACGCGGACCTTGCTTTTGGCGATATCGGACAACCGGAGGATGCAGTTCGGCTTCGCGCGAAGCGCCACATCGAGCCTTTCGCCGACCTTGCGTTTATCGATATCGAACGCAGCGACTACCTCGATGTCATCCGGTGCGTAACCGCCCATCTCATCGTTCATCAGACCGAAGCATTCGATGTCTTTCCGCTTGCCGGACTTCTTTTCGGCCGCGATGCGGCGATAGTACTCGATTCCCTCGAGAAGGGACGCCGCGCAGTTTCCGCAGCCGACGATAGCGATCTTGATCTTTGCCATTGGTTTTTTTCCTCCTGGATTGTGAATGAAAGCGAAAGATTTTGCGAGTGGGTAATTATGATAATCACCGAACATCCTAAAATCAAGCAAAAGAAGGTTTCTCTAAACCTAAATATTATAGGAAGTTACAATCAGTACGTCCGATAAACATAATATTTTTTATAAAAGAGCGAGGTGTCTCTATGCTATGATGTCCGGAAATCAGGGTTCCTGATAAAGATATCAGCGCGTATTTTTAGCCGAAAAGATCGCAAAATAAGCAAAATAAGGAGTATGCATGGTTACCTACGAAGACTTCCAGAAACTTGAGATCAGGATTGCCGAGATCGAGACCGTCACTCCTCATCCGAACGCGGATCGTCTCTATGTCCTGGGCATCAAGGTCGGGGATGTCAAAAAGACCATCGTGGCCGGGATTCGGAACCACTACACCGAAGATGAACTCAAGGGAAAAAAGATCGTCATTATCGACAATTTAGCCCCCGCCGTGATCCGGGGGGTGGAGTCGAACGGAATGCTTCTTGCCGCGTCGAACGAGACCCTGCTGACCCTTGTGGTGCCGGACCGTCCGATCGCGGACGGGGCGAAGGTGAAATAACCCGAAAGGGTCTGCCTGAACAAGCCTTATTCTTGTCAAAGAAGTTGCGCTGTGTTACCATCCCTGCCTCTATGAAGCTTGCGGCCTCCGAAAAGACAAAACCTTTCCTCGATTGCCAGCCGATGCGCGCATGGCGGTACAACACGAACCGCCTGGACATCTCGAACGTGATTGCGCCGCCGTATGATGTGATCTCTCCGGAAAAACAGCAGAAGCTCTGCGACCGATCGCCCTATAACGTGGTCCGCCTGATCCTGAACCAAAAAGGGGCTGCGGATAACGATCAGAACAACACCTATACGCGCGCGCGGGACCTCCTCAAGGACTGGCAGGAAAAATCGATCCTGATTCGGGAGGATGAGCCGTCTTTTTATGTGTATCGCCAGACCTTTAAAGACCCGGTCAGCGGCCAGACGAAGAACCGGAGTGCCCTTCTGGGTCGCGTCCGCCTTCAGCCCTTTGAGAACGGCATCATTGTCCCTCACGAAAAGACGTTGCGCGGTCCCAAAGCGGATCGCATGAACCTGATCCGGATGGTCAAAACGAACCTCTCGCCGGTCTTCGGTCTTTATAAAGATGAAGGGTATCAGGTCCGCGGTCTCGTCCAGGATCCCCTCAATTCCCGCTCGGTCTTTCAAGCCGCCGATGATGAGGGTATAGTTCACAGTCTTTCGGCCATTTCGGACCCCGACATCATCGCCAAACTGCATGCGGCAATGAAGTCGAAAAAGATTTATATCGCGGACGGCCACCACCGCTATGAAACGGCCCTTGAATACGCGAGGCAGCTCCGTCAGGAAACGGGCGTTTCGGAAAAGGTCATCATGCCGTACGATTATATGTACATGGCCCTGGTCAGTTTTGACGACCCCGGGTTCATCGTGCTTCCGACACACCGGATCGTTTCCGATCTTGGTATGGACGATCGGACCGCAATCCGGAAGCTCCAGGAGTTCTTCACCGTCGAGCCCTCCACGGTGTCCGAACTGGAAAAGGTCACCGCGGGTTATGATGATGGCGGGATCACTTTCGGTCTCATGCTCCGCGACGAAAAAGCCTTCATCCTCAAAATGATCGACAAAACCAAGGCGAAGGCCCGCATCGGGCAGGAAAAACCGGAGGTCTGGTATGACCTCAACGTCAACATCCTCGGGCATCTTGTTTTTGCCCGAATCCTCGGTATTCCCGAGACCCGCTGGGAATCGATCCTCAAGTTCGAGCATACCGTGAAAGGTGCCGTCGATCCCGTCCGGAAAGGGGCGGCCCAGGCCGCGTTCTTCCTCAAGCCTCCCAAAGTCGAGATGCTTGAAAAGATGGGCGCTGTGGGTGAACGCATGCCCCAGAAGTCGACCTATTTTTATCCCAAGCTTGCCAGCGGACTTGTTTTCTATTCGCACGACGACTGATCGTCATCGCTTCTTTTCTTCAATGCCCGGTTCCGGAGCCTTCCGGAATCCGGTCTGATCCGGGATGTTCCGCAATGGCTCGCCGCGTTAAAATATTTCGTTCCGAAATGACGCCATGGGAGGTTTTCCGGAACGTCTGCTGCCGCTCTCCCGTTTGTTTTTTTCTGGATAGCCCCCGCTACGCTCCGCCCGACCAGGTGTTCCTGGATGGCGGGAATTATCTGACCGAGACCCGTACAGCGAACCTTTTCCTCGTAAAACACCGTATCCAACCTCGTAGGTTGGACAGGTTCAACCTCGCGGGTTTGGGGGGTGAAAGCCCGGAACTTCTGACGCCGCCGAAGCATCTAATCTTGAATGGAGTGACCCGGCGCTTTGTGATAAAATATACGTTTGCGTTCGGGCTCACGGTCCGGGAAACGCCCCTGACACGACACGATTTTTTCAACGCGGATGAAGCTTTCCTCACCAACGCATCCTGGGAGATCCTTGCGGTGCGCGCATTGGACGGACGCAGGATCGGCAAGAAGGTTCCGGGCCCCGTCACGACGGAGCTCCACCGCCTTTTCAAGAGGAGGGTTCAAGCATCATGTCCAGGCAAGTGATCCGTCGCGCGCTCATCAGCGTTTCCGACAAGAACGGTCTCATTCCTTTTGCCCGAACACTCCGAAAACACAAGGTCGAGATCCTGTCGACCGGCGGCACGCTCAGGGCCCTCAAAGGAGCGGGTATTCCGGCCAAGGCGGTCGATGAATTCACGGGGTTCCCCGAAATACTCGACGGCCGCGTCAAGACCCTGCATCCCAGGATTCACGGAGGCCTCCTTTATCTCCGCGCGAAGAAAAGCCACCGGGACCAGGTCAGGAAACACGGCATCCAGCCGATTGATCTCGTCGTCGTGAACCTTTATCCGTTCGAATCCGCGACCGCGAAAGGGAACCTCGCCCTCCGTGAGGCGATCGAATTCATCGATATTGGCGGGCCGGCAATGATACGTGCTGCAGCTAAAAATTTTCAGGATGTCCTTGTCGTGATT
>MWBI01000140.1 GCA_002068945.1 Candidatus Omnitrophica bacterium ADurb.Bin314 | reverse complement strand
TCGTTCAATCCGAGGTCGGCTTCGCGCGCCACAATCTTCATACGAGCATCTTTATCCCTGGCGTTCAGTTCCTTATCGCTCGTCACCTCTCCCATTTTCCCGAGGGTTTGCGCGACTTGTCCGAACAACCACGTTTCGAGGGTTTGCTCCCCGACCAGAGCTCCCTGGACCATCCGCTGGGCCTGGACCTGATACGCAAGGTCCAGCAACCGATCCTCCTGCTCTCTGATTACCGTCAGCTCCTGCGCGGTCAGCTCGCGCCCTTCGATCTCCATCTGTTTTTTCGTGGTGCCGCGGCGGAGGTCGTCGATATGCAGGGTCAATTTCACCGTTTTTGCCGAATCCCAGTCTCCGGACACCGGGATCGTCATCCAGTGGTCCATAACATCCGAGATGTCCCGCTCACGGTTCGCTTCGGACGACGAAAGGAACCCATAGGAGCTGAGGACAGCCGGGTCCATCACGCGCCGCGTCATAAGGTCCCGGAGTTCCACGTTCTCCCGGTCAACCTTGGCCGCGAGCGCCCACGGAGTCATTTTCGCGGCATCAGCGGGATGGAGCTTTTCATAGGTCAGAGGCTTTTGCTGTAGTGACTTCCACTGCTCCAGGAGATCAAGGGGAACGCCGGACTGGATGAGATCGCCTTCGATCTTGGCCATATTCTTGCGCAGGGTCTCCTGCTTTTCGCTGATCTCACTCATTTTAACCTTATAATTCCGTTCGTCGTTCGGCGAATTGAAGAACAGCCAGCCGAAGAACTTATTGAGCGAATCGCCTTTTTCTGTGGCCATCTGCCCGATCACGCTCTGGTAGAACCTCACGTTCTCCGTCAGTGTCGCGAGATAGCCGCCTTCCTGGACAAGCCAGGAATATTCATCGAGCAGCGAAGACACCTTTTGCTGCTCACGGTCCAGTTCGTGGCGGGCAAAACGAGCCGAGTTGAGCGCCGCGCGGTGGGCCTTGATGATCGCATAATCCTGTTTCGTCACATCGGTGCCTGTCAGAACGGCGGCGGCTTTGAAAATAACTCCGACGTAGGGAACGTTCTCTTCCCCGATCTTCATGGTGCGACCCACAAGGTACGGAATATAATCCCAGGAGGGCAGCACCCCCACATTGGCGTTCCTGAGGTTGAGACCGGCAGTCACACCGACGTTCAGGCGACGCCGGATCACCGCGTCCGCCTTCAAACGTTCCCGCCAGGCTTCCGCGTGCTGTCCGTTCACGACCCTTTGGGCAGCGACGTCGGAAATAGCGCCGACCGCCTCACGGAGCTTGCTGAACTCCCCGTGCAGAAGAGCGTCCGACCGATCGTCAAAATAGCTGCTCATCAGGTATTCATTTTCGGCGTTCTGAAGTTCGCGGATCACTTCCGTCAGAACCCCCACTGCGCTGCCATCGCGGTTCACAACCACACCCAAGCCATCACTGGCCGTGGCTAAACGGGACAGGATTTTTGACATCTGATCCCTGGCATCGCTGGCGTTCTTTCGGCTCTCATCAAGCGCCTGAAGCTTTTGGGCGTCCTGTTTAGGGGCAGCCTTCGCTGCTTCGTACCGGGAGTCCGCATCCTCGGCCACTTTGGCAAGGTTTTCTTCGATATCCTTGATGCGACCTTTCACGGCATCAATCGCCTGGCTCATTTCGAAGACGGTCTGGAGAGCTTCGGGCTTGATCACTCCCTGTGCGTCATAGATCCGGTAGGGGGCAAGGAGATCTGTTTTACTGATCCCTGCCTGCTGCAATTGCGCGTCCTCTTCGGTTTGCGCTTTCTTTACGGCCGCAACGGCGGCTTTTTCGGGAAGCTCGGAGATCTTCTTCTCACCCGTAACGTTGAGCAGGCCCCTCAGTTCCAGCATGGCTTCGATAACAGCCTTTTCCGCAAACGCTACCTGACTTTGAGCTTTCAGAACACCGATCCGGGCGCGTTCAACATGAATCTGTTTTTCTCCGTCATAGACACCATGAGCTTTGGTTTTGAGCTGATCCCGGTAGCCCGCGACACGATCCGCGAGAGACGCTTGGGCGGCTTCCAGCAACCGCTCCTTTTCAGCGACAGCAAGGAAAGCGGCAAACCGTTTATCCTCAAGCTGTTCCTCACCCGCGGCCTCAATCGAATCCGCCTGCTGTTGCGCGTAGGCCCGCTGCGCTTTTTCATTCTTGCTTGCAAAATTAATAACGTTCGCGGTCAGCCCGATCGTACCTGACAAGCCCGCGCCCGTCACAACACCGGACAGGCCGCCAAAATCCCACGAGTATCCCCCGATCAAACTGTAAGTAAGAACACTGGGGCTGTCATAATTCCAGCGAAGCACGTCAGCCTGTTTTTGCAGTCCCGCGCGATCACGCTCCTGATAGCCGCCATACTTTTCGGCAAGTTTCTGCGCCCCCGTCCTCATGCGGGCGACCACCGCTTCTTCGCTGTCCCCCGCTGCCGCTTTATCCGCCTCGGCAAACTCACCCATTAATCCGGACAGCGCCGCGGCATCCGCCAGCAACATTTCCCGGGGCAGTTCTGTCATCACTGGATCTGTCACGGCAATCGTTTGGGCGGCCTCAGCAACAACCATTTCACGGTATTTCTCGCCGGCAGGCTGCACCGCGGCCTTGAATGTGGCTGCGATCTTCTCAAGCGTCCCCGCGTCTTCGGGATAAAGGCGGGCAAGGTCTTTCAGGAACTTATCGATATCCTGCTGGTACTTGACGGGGTCATAATTTTTATCCTGCACAAGAAGCAGAAGATCCCGTTCCTGTTCAAGGCCCTTGATCACGATCCGGTCTACCGTGTTCCCCTGCTGCATATAGATTTTATCGGTATGGTCCTGGCTAAGCTGACGGGCTTCCACGACTTCAAGCGTCTTCACGTGACTTTCGCCGGCCCGCAGCTTCTCATACATCTCTTCCAGGGTGTTACTGATTTCCAGAAGCCGCGCGCGAACAGCCTCTTGTTCAATCTGGTAGTCGCGCTGGACCATAAGGGCCGCATGGACCGCATAGGCGAACTGGGCCTTGCGCTGTTCCCGGGTGGCAAGCGGCCCGCGCAGGTTCATGTAATGAAGCACAAAATCGAGAGATCCTTGTAATCCCGCGCCGATGAACACATTGCCTTTGGAACCGAGTTGGTAATAGCCGGCATTGCGCAACAAATCGACATAAACACGCGGCGCATAGACGTAGGCTCTGGTATCGCCGACAACCGGTATCCTCTTCAGGGCGCTGTGGACACTCTCGACAACGTGGGCTCCGATCGCGGCGATCTCGCGCTCCGCAAGATTCTGTTCCGCCAGATATTGTTCCAGCTGACCGGGGAGAACCTCCTCCACAGGTACGCCGTAATACTTCTCAAGGGGCTCATCCGGACGGAGGCTGAGTCGTTTATGCATCGCATCCAGCAGGGTTTCCCTTTCATATTTCAACGTCTGGAGAGCCGTCGTGGCGGTCGTATCGAGTTCATTGAGCTGTATCGGGAACAGGTTACGATCCACCTCGATATGTCCCCTCAGCGACTCTTTCTCATCCTTGAGCTTAAGGATATCATTCCGGAACGCCTGCCAGACGGCGATATTCTGATTCACATATGCCAGTTTCACGACATCCCGGACCGAGTCTTCTTCCATGTTCACCGCAATCCGTTCCCCGTAAAGATTCGCCTCCCGCCCTTCGCTCGTAAGCGTCATCCATTCAAAGGCCTGGTCTGAATCAAAAATCAGGCCGAGCGTCAGGCCCGCTTCCCAATCCCGGGTTTCGGTCTTTACTTTTTTCTTCACCGACTGAACCGCCGTCGGCTTCAGTCCCTTAGCCTTCGCCATCGCCGTGTACGTCAGGAGCCCGACATGCTCGGGGTTATTGGGGTCAAAAGTTTCACCTTTCCTGGCGAGCGCTTTCTCCACCTGCTGGAAGGTTGCGTTGTCCATGTTTTGAACGATCTTATTGATCTCACTAACGCTATAGCCTTCCCGGAGAAGACCGTACGAGATCCCCGAGATAAAACCTTTCGCAAAACCCTGTTCCGGCCCAGCGGTCAGGATACCCGTGGCGGTCGAATTCGCCGGAATGTTCAGGGTATTCGCGAGCATACTGTGATTCGCATCAGTCAGGTTGTTCGCCACTGCGAATTGCGCCGCCAGGCCATCCGACAGCGAAATCCTGCTGATCCCATCCCCCTCTCTGCCCGACTTCGCAAAGGTAAGCATAAAGCCGTTGTCGGTCGCTTCAACAAATTGAGCCAGATGCCCGTCAACATAATTACATTCCACGCCCGACCGGTAACGGGTACCCCAGGCTGCATTGATCGCCGCGCGGACATCATCCTGGACCCTTATATAGGCTTGTTGATCAGCCGTAAGCGGCTCATCATAAATCGGTACCAGGCCATCCTGTTCAAAACCGGTGGCGGGCGCCGAACGCCCCGTCCACTCACGCCGTTGTACAAGTTCCCAAGCTCCCGATCCGGTCGTCTTCCCCGCGGCGGCTGATGCCTCAGTCCTGCTTCCGCCGTGTTTGGATCCTTCGATATAGAAAAATCCTTTGTCATGACCATAAATCCCGTTCTGATCGCTGTAGGCCATAAAATCATAAGAAATATTCAGCGTTACGATAAACGGCTGGAACGCTCCATGCTTCTTTTCTTTGGCGATATCAATATTGAACTTCTGATTCCGGAACATCTGCGAGTTGTTAATAGCCTCCCGAATCTTCGCAGGATCGAGCTTGAGTTGGCCTTTTGCGGCATTCGCCCCAAGTGCGTTCGGCCCCGACTGCACCGTTCCCGAGGCCACGTCGCCAAGGGCTTTTTCGATCGACGGCTTTCCACTCATCAAATCTTCGGAAATAACCACACCCACAGCGTCGGGACCGGCCGTTACCGGCGCGGGAGTTTCGGTTGCGGGCTCACCGGCGGCATCACGAAGAAGCGGTTCTGCCGGGATCTCGGCGAGCGCCCTCTCGAGCCTCGCGGCCTTTTCGGC
>MWBI01000139.1 GCA_002068945.1 Candidatus Omnitrophica bacterium ADurb.Bin314 | reverse complement strand
CATCGAGGGCACGGTCAGGATCGGTGCGCGGACCAGAGTGGGCCCGCGCGTGACGATCGAAGGCAACACGACGATCGGCGAGGACAACGAGATCTTCACCGGCGCCGTCGTCGGCAGCCGGACCCAGGATAAAAAGTTCGCGGGCGGGAAGACCTACCTCCGCATCGGCGACCGGAACAGGATCCGGGAGTACGTGACAATCAATCCCGGGACGCTGGACGGGACCGAGACCGTGATCGGGAACGACAATCTCCTGATGGCCTACGCGCATGTCGCGCACGACTGCGTCATTCATAGCGGTTGCACGCTCGCCAATAACGGCACCCTTGCCGGGCATGTCATTGTGGAAGACAAGGCGATCATCGGCGGCCTTTCCGCCGTGCATCAGTTTGTCCGCATCGGGTCGCTTTCGATTACCGGCGGTTGCTCCAAGGTGGTCCAGGACATCCCGCCTTTCATGATGGTGGACGGGCATCCGGCCAAGGCGTTTGGCCTCAATTCCGTGGGTCTCGACCGGGCGGGATTTTCGGCGAAAGACAAATCCGACCTCAAGAAAGCCTTCAAGATCATCTTCAAGTCAGGCCTTATCCTTAAGAACGCCGTCAAAGAGATCCGCGCGCGGGTTCCCGGGAGCGCCGTGATCGATACTCTTGTGGCATTCCTCGAGAAATCCGAACGCGGAATCTGCGGTTAACTCGCCGGAGTGCGATTTGCCCTGCGCCTCTTTTGCGGTAAAGATCATTGATTCTGTAACCGGTCCAACCGGGATATCAGACGGGGTAAAAACATGAAAACCATGGGCATTATCGCGGGCAACGGGCGTTTTCCCATCCTGGTGGCCGAAGAGGCGCGCAAGGCCGGCTACCGCGTCGTGACCTGCGGGATCGAACAGGAAGCCGAACCCGCTCTCGAGAAACTCTCCGATGCCTTTCGCTGGGTCAAGGTTGGGGAGCTCGGAAAGCTTTCCCGTTTCCTGAAGGATGAGCAGGTCCACGAGGCCGTTATGGCCGGCAAGATCGAGAAAGTCCGTTTCTTCAGGGAGAATGTCCGGCTTGACTTTGACATGATGAAGGTCCTCATGAAGCTCAAGGACTACAAGGACGACTCCCTTCTCGGCGGAATCGCGCGATACCTGTTCGACAAGGGTATTACCCTCCAGGACTCGACCTGCCTCCTCAAGCAGTATATGCCCGGTCCGGGCCCTCTCGGAAAACTGAAGCCGTCCCGGAAAGCTCTCGAGAATATCCGGTTCGGGTTCGCTGTGGCCAAACAGATCGCGGGGGCCGATATCGGGCAGACCGTGGTCGTCAAAAAAAAGGTTGTGCTCGCGATCGAGGCGATTGAGGGAACCGATGAGGCGATCCTCCGGGGATCCGAACTCGGCCGGGGCGGCATCATTGTCGTGAAGGTCGAGAAACCCGATCAGGATGCGCGGTTTGACGTCCCCGCGGTCGGGCTGACGACCCTCGAGGGTCTCATGGCTGCGAAGGCGGAAGCCTTTGCCTTCGAGGCGTACAAGACCCTTTTCATCGGGATGGACATCTTTGTGGAAAAGGCGAACCGCGCGGGCATTGCGCTCTACGGGATTTCCAGTGACGGCTAAAGAGATTCCGGGCGGGCCCGAACCTCTTTCGGGTCCCAGGCATGAAGCGCTCGAACTCCGTACGCTCTATGAGATTTCCCGGCAGATGAACGCTCCGTGCCCGCTGGAAGAGTGCATGCGCCGGGTCCTCGGGATCCTGCACGAAAAGATGGGGATGCGACGCGGCATGTTGACGTTGATCGATGCCGGAGGCGAGCAGCCCGGGATCGAGATCGCCCATGGCCTCGACGATCAGACGATCGAACGCGATTGCTGCCGCGTCGGCGAAGGGATCACCGGCAAGGTCGTGGAGACAGGGGAGCCCATCGCGGTGCCGGATAGCGGCGAAGAGCCTTTCTTTCTCAACCGGCCCGGTGTGCGCGGGCGCGATCTCAGGAAAAGCGGGATCGCTTTCATCTGCGTGCCGGTCAAGATCGGGCAAACGGTCATCGGCGCGCTCAGCGTGGACCGGCTCTTCGATGTGAAGGTTTCCCTCGACGAGGATATCCGTCTTCTCACGCTGATTAGCTCCCTCATCGCGCAGGCCGTTTCAGCTTACCAGATCCGCGAACGGGAAAAGGCCTCCCTTCGCTCCGAGAACCTCGAGCTCAAGCGGGAGCTGGCCCGGAAATTCCATCCCGGCAACATCATCGGCGAAAGCAAACGCATGAAGGATGTTTATGTCGCGATCGACATGGTGAGCCGGACCCGTTCGACCGTGCTGCTTTGCGGGGAAACAGGTACGGGAAAAGAACTTGTGGCCCATGCGATCCATTACGCGAGCCTGCGCTCCAAGGGGCCTTTCGTCAAGGTCTCCTGCGCGGCCCTGCCGGAAAAGCTTCTCGAGAACGAACTTTTTGGCTACGAAAAAGGCGCAATCCCGGGCGCGGCGGGCAGCAAACCCGGGCGATTCGGGATGGCGGACGGCGGGACGCTTTTT
>MWBI01000138.1 GCA_002068945.1 Candidatus Omnitrophica bacterium ADurb.Bin314 | reverse complement strand
CACCGACAATTTGTCTTCGGCCAGGCGGGTCTGCAATAGCCGATAAAAGGCATCCATTTGATACGGGTCGATCACGTCAACCTGATCCGCGCCCGCAGCGGCACAGAGTTTTTCCGGAGAAATCTTTCTCGAAGGCTTGCCCTGCAGTGTTGCGCCGGTTCCGGGATTGCTTTGGGCCCCGGTCATCGCGGTGATCGCATTGTCCAGGATGAGCACCACTCCGCGGGTTCCGTTGTGCGCGGCGCTCAGCAAACCGCTCAATCCCGTGTGAAAAAAAGTGGAATCGCCGATTACGGCAACGGTTTTTTTGTCACCGGTCATTTTGCGGATGCCTTCAAAAACGGGGATGCTGGCCCCCATACATAACTGCGTATGTAAAGCGGCCAGGGGTTCCAGCGCTCCCAAAGTGTAACAGCCGATGTCGCCGGCCACATAAACCCCCGCTTTTTTCAGAGCCGTAAAAACCGGACGGTGAGGGCATCCCGCGCACAATAACGGCCGCCGGTTTTTTTGAAGAGGATCGTTGCGGTCCTGTCTTCGGACAATGGCGCGGACGGCGGAAGGACTTAATTCCCCGCATCGCCAGGATGGTTTTTTCCCCGTCACGGCCAGGCCTGCCTGCAGGAGCTGTTCCTCCAGAAAAGGCTCCAGCTCTTCGACGACGTAAAGCTTCCTGACCTTTTTGGCAAAGTCCCCGATCTTTTTGATGGGAAGGGGAAAAGACATGCCGCATGTCAATATCGAAGCGTCCGGATAAGCTTCCTTTACGTAACAGGCGGAAACGCCGCTGGTAATGAAACCTGTTTTCCGGTCTTTTATTTCCGCCCTGTTGAGCGGGGTTTGCTCGGAATACTCCTTCAGCGCCGCGAGGCGTTTTTCCAGGTCAAGATGCCGCGGACGCGCATGGGCCGGGATCATGACATACTTTCGGGGATTTTTGTCCAACGGTTTGACGGGGATCTCACGCTGCCCCGTGAGGACAAATGATTCCTTGGTATGGGAAATTCGCGTGGTGATCCGGAACAGGACCGGAATATCGAACTTTTCGCTGATCCGGAAAGATTCCTGAATGAAATGATAGGCTTCGCTCGGACTCGATGGCTCGATGAGCGGCACCTTGCCATAAGGTGCCACACGCCGGGTATCCTGCTCATTTTGGGATGAAGACATCCCCGGGTCATCCGCGACGACGACGACCAGTCCGGCATTAATCCCGCTGTAAGCCGTGGTCATAAGAGGGTCCATGGCCACGTTCAGGCCGACATGTTTGCATGCGGTCAGGGCGCGCTTTCCGGCCAAACACGCGCCGAAAGCCACCTCGCAGGCAACTTTTTCATTTGTCGCCCACTGGGCCTCGATCTCGGGAAAAGTCGCGAGGGTCTCTAATATCTCGGTTGACGGCGTCCCGGGATAGGCGCTGGCCAGACAGACTCCCGCATGCCGCGCACCCCAGGCAATCGCCTCGTTGCCGGATAGAAATACAGACCTTTCTTCGTTAGGAGCAGACATTTTATATTTCCTCAAGGATAACTGCAGGAAGGACCTCATTATAGCATGGATCCGCGGAATTTTAACCCGCAAAGACGGAACGAAACGATCGGAGTGCGCGTCCCAGGTCCTCCGGGCGTTATTTGTTCCCGGATTTTCCTGGCAGGGCGCTGAACAATGCCTCAGAGTGTTTAAAATATACGGTCGCGTTGTTCGCAAATTTTATCTTCAGGAAGAACGACGGCTGGTTCGCGAGGAAAAACGGGGGGCAAGGGGCGGGTTCGGGAAAATCGTTTTGCGGCACGCCGGATTTGTAATCTTTCGGATCTACAAGCGGATTTTCCCGGACTATGCCCGATTACCTTTGAACTTGACAGTATTTGAATCCCCCAGGTGGGAGTCTTGAAGCGAAGGCCGCCACGGCCGGGCGGAATGTCGAAAGAGGTTTTTTATCGGGTGACATTGTTGTGAAAAATACCGCTCAAAAAACGGGAATTATGGTATAAAGGCACGCAAATCAACGGGCCGGACGCGGTCGACCTGATCCGGCCTTTTTGCATCTTGTTCCAGCGATCCAGGGAGCCCCATGACACGATCCGATAAAAACGTTCTTACGACCCCGGCCAGAAAAAAACTTATCGCGAAACGCGACGCCTTCTTCAAGCAGATCAGCGATCAGGGGATCGCCCTGACCTATGCCGACGTGCGGCTGACGACGGGATACTCCGCGACCCTGCCGGATCACGTCAACGTCGAGTCGAAGTTCTCGAGAAACGTTGGCCTGAAGATTCCCTTCGCCAGCGCGGCCATGGATACCGTTACCGAGGCCGAAATGGCGATCGAGATCGCGAAACTCGGCGGGATCGGTGTCATCCACAAGAACTTCAGCCCGCAGGAACAGGCCGCCCAGGTCGCCAAGGTGAAATTCCACCTGAACGGCCTCATCGAGAAACCGATCTGCGTCGATGAGAATATGTCCGTCGGCGAGATTCTTGCCTATAAAAAAGAACGGGAGTTCAATTTCCATTCCTTTCTGATTACCGACAGCAAGCACCGCCTGATTGGCATCCTGACGAAGAACGATTTCGATTTCTGCGAAGACCATTCCCTGAAAGCGAAGCAGGTCATGACCCGGAAGATCATCACTGCCGCTCCGGGGGTTGGGCTGCGGGAAGCGTATCGCATCATGAAAGAGAACAAGAAGAAGGTCCTTCCGCTGATCGACAGGGAAGGAAAGATCGCGGGACTCTACACTTTCAGCGACGTCAAGCGGATACTGTTCGGCGATTCCAAGGTCTTCAACGTCGACAGGAACGGCCGGTTGAGGGTCGCGGCCGCGGTCGGTGTGTATGACGACGCCTTCGAGCGCGTGGAAAAACTCATGCGGGAAAAGATTGATCTCGTGATTATTGATACGGCCCACGGCGATTCCAAGGGGGTCCTCGAAACGCTCAGGACGCTCAAGAAGCGTTACGATCTCGATGTCCTGGTCGGGAACATTTCCGAGCCCGAGTCCGCGGAACGGTTGTGCCGCGCGGGAGCCGACGGGTTGAAGGTCGGGCAGGGGCCGGGATCCATCTGCACGACCCGGATCATCGCCGGGATCGGCAAACCGCAGGTCAGCGCGATCTACGAATGCGCGAAAGTGGCCTCGAAGTTCGGTGTTCCCGTTTGTGCGGATGGAGGCCTGAAATTCTCGGGCGATATCCCGATCGCCATCGGCGCTGGCGCGCATTCCGTCATGATGGGCAATATGCTCGCCGGAACGAAGGAAAGTCCCGGGGAGTTCCGTTTTTATCAGGGAGTGCAGTACAAGGTGTACCGCGGGATGGGCTCTCTCGCCGCGATGGAAAGCGGCAAGGGTTCCCGCGAGCGATACAACCAGGGGAAGAACGACCTCGTGCCCGAGGGGATGGAAGGCATGGTCCCGTACAAGGGCCCCCTCAAGGAGGTCATTTACCAGTATGTGGGCGGCCTGAGACGCGGCATGGGCTATGTCGGGGCGGCGGATATCGAAGCGCTGCGCGCGATCGCCCAGTTTGTGAGGATCACGGAGGCGGGCAAGGCGGAATCGCATCCGCACGATATCATCATTACGCGGGAAGCGCCGAACTATCAGGAGAAATCCCGATAGCACCATGGAAGACGACCGGCGCGGGCCCGGGGCCGGTTTTCAGGGGAGTGGCGGCGCTCCGTGGCCTGATCGCATCTCAAGGATCCATCCCTTTCCGGGATGGATTTTTTGTTTGGGACGCGGGCGAGCGCGACGGCCCGCCCCGGGGACCAGACGGTTTTTGATCCGGGTGAATTCTTTGCTTCATCCCCGGCAAATAAATGCGGTAAGATACCCGCGTTCCTGAAAGTCTCCGGGAGGGGGAATGTGATGGAAATGATAATGGTCTTTTTAGGCGGCGCGTCCATCGGCGCGCTGATCGGCGCGGTGATCGCGTGGAAGGTGAAGCCATGCGGCGACGGGACGCGGGTCGCGGCAGCGGAGGCCCGGGTCGAAGAACTCCGGACACAATTGGACGCGGCGCGCGCCGGTTTTGACGGCCTGCGGCGCCGGCTGGAGGAAGCGGAGGCCGCGCGCATTGCCGCGGAAACGCGGGTCCGGGATACCGGGAAGTATATCGCGGAACAAAAGACCCTCCTGGAAGACGCCAAGACGAGGCTTTCCGAGACATTCGATGCGCTCGCGGCCAAGGCGCTCGCGGACAACAGCAAGGGATTTTTGACGCTGGCGGAAGCGAAGTTTAATTCGCTGAAGATCGGCGCCGAGGCGGATCTCGAATCGAGGAAACGGGCGATTGAAATGCTGGTGACGCCGCTGAGTGAGGCGCTGGCGGGTTATCAGGGCGCGGCCAGGGACCTTGAGGAAAAACGGCTTCGTGAGATCAGCGCGGTCGGAGAACAACTGAAGAGCCTCGGCGTTGCGCAGATGACGCTCCAGAACGAAACCGCGAAACTCGTGAATGCCCTCAAGTCCCCGCAGGTGCGCGGGCGATGGGGCGAGATCGCGCTTCGCAAGACCGCCGAGCTCGCGGGTATGTCCGGCCACTGTGATTTCATCGAACAGGAGAGCGTTACGACTGAAGGCGGGCGGCTGCGGCCCGATATGGTCGTGAAACTCCCGGCGGGACGCGAGGTGGTTGTCGATTCGAAGGTTTCGATGGCCGGTTTCATCGAGGCCCTTGAGGCGAAGACGGACGCGGAACGGGAGGCGGCCCTTACGCGGCACGCTGCCCAGATCAACCAGCATGTGAAACAACTCTCGGCGAAGGAGTATTGGGATCAGTTCCCGTCGGCGCCGGAGTTCGTCGTGCTCTTCATTCCGAACGATTCGTTCCTTGCCGCGGCCGCGGAACGGGACCCGAACCTCGTCGAGAACGCGCTGGGCAAACAGGTGGTGATCGCCACGCCGACGACGTTTATCGCCCTGCTCAAGGCCATCGCGTTCGGGTGGCGGCAGGAAGCGCTCGCCGAGAACGCGGAACGCATCAGCGCTCTCGGTCAGGAAATCTCGGACCGGATCGCAACGATTGTTGAGCACTTCAACAGCGTCGGGAAGTCGCTCGGAAAAGCGGTCGAATCCTACAACGCCGCGACGTCCTCCTTTGAGACCCGGCTTCTTTCCTCGGCGCGGAAATTCAGGGAACTTGGCGCCGGCGGCCGCAAAGAGATCGAGCCTGTTGAGGTTATCGATCATTTGCCTCGCTCGCTCGGCAACGGGGGCGCGAAGGACCCGGCCAAACCGTAAGGGAAGGAATTTTCTGGCCGGATGTTTTTTTTTGTTTGACTAGGATGCCTCTCGCGATGATGATAATACCTCATCAGTACGCGGATTCCCGTCAAAACCACCGGAAGGAACAGGACAATGCGCTTTGGAAAAAAAGAGACACGCGCCTCCAGAAGGTTACCGGTCTATCATCTGGCCAGGTATCGCCTGGTCGCTGAGCCCAACCAGCGGATGGCCGTTGTGACCGTCAAGGATATCAGCGAAGCGGGGATGCGCTGTCGCGCGGAGAAGATGATCCCCTCCCACAGTCTCCTTGAAGTGGAGGTTCAGTTTCCGTTCCTGGATCATCCCGAGGCCTGCCTTGCCACGGTCATGTGGACGAAGAAGCTGCCGGTACGCACGGAGCGTTATGAGATCGGGTTGAAATTCAACGGGATCAACGATTTCCTGTCGCGCGCGGTCGAAAAAGGCAAGATCAAGGGGACCCTGTAGCCATGGTTTTATCCCGTATCGCTTTGGTCAGGAACATATGGTTGCGGGTGGCGGTGTTGCTTTGCGCGGCAGCCTTGCCGGTTGGATGTTCCCAGAAGGCTGATCCCCGCCGTCCTCTTGAAAAGGTCCGTCAGGAGGCGGCCTCGATGAACGCGGCGCAGCTGGAATTGAGGGCCCGCGCCTATGTGGATGAGATCGAAAAACAGCGCGCGGAGATTCAGAAGATCCAGGAAAAGATCCGGAAAATGCCGCTCGACAAGGTGTTCGACAACAATTTCCTGCAGAATGACATCAAAAAGATCGGCCGCAAGGCCGAAGCCCTTTTTGAGCGCTATCTCATCTATGTCAATGCCCTTAAGGAAAAGGGTGGTGATCTCGACAAGGTCCGGCTGAAGACCGCGCAAGAATGAATCAAAAAGGAGAAGCTATGAAATTCGTGAATGACTTCAAGCAGTTTGTTATGCGTGGTAATGTAGTGGATATGGCGGTCGGTGTCATTATCGGCGGCGCGTTCGGCAAGATTGTCACGTCGCTCGTCAATGACGTGATTATGCCTCCGATCGGTCTTCTACTCGGGAAGGTGGATTTTGCGAATCTTTACGTCAGTCTGAACGGGCAGGTCTACGCGTCGCTCGCGGAAGCCCAGAAGGCCGGAGCGCCGACGCTTAATTACGGGCTCTTTCTGAACACCGTGATCAATTTCCTGATCGTCGCGTTCGTAATCTTTATCGTGATCCGGCAGATGGCGAACCTGCAACGCAAGCCGGCGCCGGCGCCCGCGGTTCCGACGACCAAGGAATGCCCGTTCTGCTGTTCGACGGTCGCGATCAAGGCGACGCGCTGCCCGAGCTGCACGTCCCAGCTTTGATCTCCCGGACGTTGTCGAAACGCATAAAAAGGCCCTCCGACCGAGGGCCTTTTTATTTTGAAAATTCCTGCGGCGTAATAAGCGTCTGAAAAATGAAAATCCTTCATGTCACAACCCATCTGAATACCGGCGGGATCACCACGTATCTGCGCGCCCTCACGCGGGAGCAGCGGAAGGCCGGCCACGAGGTCCATGTCTGGGGGGCCGCCGGGGTTTGTTCCGGCGAGTTCAGGTCCTTCTGCACGGAAGTCATCGACGATGTGCCGCGTTGCAAAAGCGAACTTTCTCCGCGTCTCTGGTCGCGGCTTCCGCGGATGATCTCGTTCCTGAAGTCCCGCAAGATCGACATGATCCACACGCACACGAGGGTGGCGCAGGTCCTTTGCGCGGCCGCGAGGCCTTTGACGGGCGTTCCTTACATTTCGACCGCGCACATGTTCTACAAGAAACGCCTCGGGCGGCGTCTCTTCCCTTGCTGGGGGAGCGCCGTGATTGCGAATTCCGGTACCATGCGGGACGGTCTCTTCGATACATTCGGAAAAAACAACCTGCCGCAGGTCACGGTTGCCGTAAACGGGATCGATGTCGAAGGGCTCCGCGCGAAAGTGGAGGCCTCGGACCGCGACGCTTGCCGGACCGGATATGGCTGTTTGCCCGGCGAGATCGTTATTTTGTCGCTTGCCCGGCTTATTCCCGTCAAAGGTGTCCATCTGCTTCTCGAATCCTTTGCCCTGGCCCTGAAGGAGGTCCCGAACCTCCGGCTGCTCGTGGCCGGATCGGGTGATGACGTGTACGAAGCGGCACTGAAAAAGCAGGCCGCTGAACTTGGCATTCTCGACAAAACCCGGTTCCTCGGGAACGTCATCGAAACGGAAAAACCTTTCCGGGCGGCGGATCTTTTCGTGGCCCCGTACCTCTGGCCGGAGGCGTTCGGTCTTTCCATCCTGGAGGCCATGGCGGCGGGGCTCCCGGTGATCGGGTCGCGATCCGGAGGGATCGGCGAATTACTGTGCGGAGGGAAGTACGGCCTTCTTTTTGAAGAAAAAGACATCCGGGGACTTGCCGACGGCATTGTCCGGTATGCCGGAGACCCGGAGCTTCGGTCCCGGATGGGCCGGGCCGGGGGCGAGGCGGCGCATCAGTATACCGCCCGAAAGATGTACGAAAAAACCCAGGCGGTTTATCGCGAGGTTCTTGAGAGGATATGAGTAAATTCATTCCGGTTCTGGCCTATCACAGTTTCGACCCTGTCCGTTTCCCGAAAAACAAGCTCGCGATCAAACCCCGGCTTTTTCGTTGTCAGATGGAACGAATCCGCTCGTGGGGGTACCGGGGGATCACGATCGCCGAATGCGCGCGGCGGAAATGGGTCGCGGGTTTTTTCGAGAAGGCGGTCGCGTTGACCTTCGATGACGGTTATCTCGACAATTACCAGGCCGCGTTTCCCGTGCTTTGCGAATTGAAGCTGCCGGGGACGTTCTTTGTGACGTCCGGGATGGTAGGCGAGAAGGGGTTCATGACGTGGGGGATGCTCACGGACATGAGCCGGGTTTCCGGAATCGAGATCGGAAGCCACGGGCTTTTCCATAAACCGCTCGCCGATCTTCCCGAGAGTGAGGCGCGCCGTTCGGTTTTTGATTCCAAGAAAGCCATCGAGGACAGGCTCGGCAGGCCCGTCAAGGCGTTCTCGTACCCGTCGGGATCGTTCAATGACCGGGTTGTGGAACTTGTGCGCGAAGCGGGCTATGAATACGCGTGCGCGGCCAGCCACGTGCATGACCGCAGGTATGTCGGGAACCCTTTTCTGATACGCAGGATCAAGATTTCTTCGTCCTCGGAATCCCCGGTCGCTTTCGCGTGGAGGCTTTCGGGCTACTATCACCGCTTTGGGCGTCCCTGACCGTGGCGTCCCGTTCGTCGCGAAAGATCGTCGTGGGAATTTCGGGAGGTGTGGATTCCTCCGTGTCTCTCATGCTCCTCAAAAAGGCGGGATGGGATCCGGTCGGCGTCTCCCTCAAATATCCGGTATGGAAAGATCCCTCGAATTGCCTGCGCGAGAACGTCTGCTGCAGTGCCGAATCCTTCCGCATCGCAAAAGACATCTGCCGGAAGCTCGACGTGCCCCACCATATCTGTGACGTTTCGCGGGAATTTAAAAAAGAAGTGATCGGTTATTTTCTCAACGGGCTCCGGAATGCGCGTACGCCGAACCCGTGTGTGATGTGCAACCGGTTCCTGAAATTCAAAAAGCTCTTCGCATGGGCCGGCCGCCGCGGGATCCGGCATGTGGCGACCGGGCATTACGCGCGCGTCCGTCGTGATTCCCGGACCGGACTTTGCCGGCTTGTGACCGCCCGGGATCGGGAAAAAGACCAGACCTATTCCCTCAGTTTCCTCAGCCAGGCGCAGCTCCGGAATATCCTGCTGCCGCTTGGGGACATGACCAAGCGGGAAGTTTATGATACGGCCGTGAGGGAGGGATTCGAGGTGTTTCTCAAACGCAAACAGAGCCAGGATTTCTGTTTTGTCGCCGGCAATTCCATGGGGGCTTTTCTTGCCAGGGAAGTCGGCGTGAAAGAAGGGGAGATGCGGGATGATGATGACGCGGTCGCCGGTCATCACCGGGGGCTTCATTTTTATACGATCGGCCAGAGAAAGGGGCTTGGACTCTCGGGAGGGCCTTTTTTTGTCAAGGGATTCGAGCCGGCGAAGAACGTCCTCCGGGTCACGAAGGACGAGAGAGCGCTTCTTCAAAAAGAGGTGCGTCTCGGACCGTGCAATTTTATCAGCGGCATTCCCGGACGGATAATCCGGGTACGTGCCAAGATCCGTTATCGCCAGGATGCCGCGCCGGCCCGGCTGATCGTCGACGCCGGAAAACGGGCGACTCTCGTTTTCGATAAGCCTCAGCGGGCCGTGACGCCGGGACAATTCGCGGTCTTTTACCAGCGGGACGTATGTCTCGGTGCGGGGGAAATACAAGGCTAGGTCGCGAAGCCGCACACCGCAAGGACGCAAGGAGAACCCCCGGTGAAAAGGTTTTCGTGTGGCGTGTGTCAGTGTGCGTGTGGCGGCATGTGCCATTCATTGACAAGCAATTGATTAAGGGACATAATCCCTCATCATCACACCGAACCGTCCGTCCGGACGGGAACGAAGGAGGCCGAAGCCATGGCGAAAAAAGGGAACGAACTTCAGGAAAAGATCCTCGATGTCGATGCGAGCATGCAGGGGACCATTACGTTCAAGGACCCCGTTAACCTCCGCATTAATGGCAGTTTCGAAGGCAAGCTTGATACCCGCGGCAACCTGACGATCGGCGAGAACGCCAAGGTGACGGCCAATATCAACGGCGACAGCATCGTGGTCGCCGGCAAAGTCTCCGGCGATATCGTCGCGACGAAAAGCATTTCCGTGATGGGGCCCGCCACGATCCGCGGGAACATCCGTACGCCGCGTTTGAGCGTTGCGGACGGCGCGATCCTGGACGGCCAGCTCACCATGTCGGGCGCCGGTTCCTTCGAAGGTTCCGACGTTCTTTTGACCCTGAAAGATGTTGCCCAGTACCTTAAAGTGGAATCCAGGGTGATCGAGGAGTGGGCCGAGTCACACAAGATCCCGGCGCGTTTCGAGAACGGTAACTGGGTGTTCTCGAAGTCCGAGGTCGATCAGTGTATCCAGCAGGAAAAGGTGCGCGTCTGACGCCGGGTTCCGTTTTCCGCATTTTCACAATCCGTAAGGTCGTTCCATGAACAACATGCTTACCCTCGACGAGGTCAAGAATTACCTGGAGATTGAGCAACAGGAGATCGAGCGCTTGATCAAGAATGACCTGCTCCACGCCTACAAGATCGGCGGGGTCTATCTCCGTTTCCGCAAGGAAGAGGTCCTCAACCTGAAGTACGATGTCCTCCTCAAGAAAAAACAGCAGGGTCCCAAGGTCTCGGTCGGTCACCGGCTTGTCGATTTCTGGCGGTTCAACAATTTTTACGTTCTTTCACTGATAGTGATTGTTGCGCTGCTTTATTGGTTCCTCCGGTCCTCGCCGGCGGTCTCCCTTTAGGGCGCGGGAATGAAGGTCCTGCAGGGAGTTGATCTCGTCAAGATCGCGAGGGTGGAGGCGGCCATCGTGAAGCAGGGGGCGCGGCTGCTTGACCGTGTGTTCAGCAGGGACGAGCAGCGTTATTGCGAGTCCAAGCGGATGAAGTTCGAGCATTATGCGGCCCGTTTTTCGGCGAAGGAGGCTTTCATCAAGGCGACGGGGCTCAAGCTGAAACGGAACGCGCCGCTCGCGGGGATTGAGGTCCGGCACGAAAAGACCGGGAAACCCGTGTTCTGGCTGAGTCCCGCGATGCGAAAAGCCGCAGGGCTCGGGCCGGACGACCGGGTGGAGCTTTCGATCGCCCACGAACGGGAGTACGCGATCGCGACCGTGGTGGTCATCAAGGACAGGAAGAGAATCTGAATGATACAGAAGTTGCTTATCATCAATGCGGATGATTGCAATCTGACCCCCAAGGTCACGGAGGCGATCCTGAGCGCCCATGAAACGGGAGTTGTGACCAGCACGACGTTCATGGTGAACCTTCCGACGGCCGCCAATATCATCAAAGAGCTTGTTAACGCCAAAAAACTCGGCGTCGGACTTCACCTCAACGTGACGCTTGGGGAACCCGTGGCTCCAAAAGCTCTCGTCAAAAACCTCATTCAGAAGGACGGCCGGTTTCGAAAGCAGGCCGATTATCTCAGCCGGAAATTCCCTCCGGTCACCGAAATTCATGCGGAATTCGAGGCTCAGCTCCAGCGATTCATCAAACTCTTCAAGACCAGGCCCACACACGTCGACGTCCATCACCATATGCATGACCATCTGCCGTTTCTTGAGGCCCTGTTCGAAGTGGCAAAAAAACACGCGCTTCCGGTCCGCTGGACGCGACTCCTCTCGGGACCCGAGATCAAGGACCGGTTCAAGGCGATCCGGACGACCGACCATTTTTATGGGAACCTGGACCCTCGCACGTACTGGACCGAAGAGGTCCTCCGCCATCTCCTGTTCACGCTTCCTTCGGGGACGAGCGAGGTGATGTGCCACCCCGGCTGGGTCGACGATGAACTGTGCGCAATCAGCTCGCTGACGCTGCCGCGTGAGAAGGAATTCCGGCTGTTCGGTTCCCGGGAGCTTCGCAAATACATCGCGACGCTCGGGATCAAGCTGGTCGACTTCAGCTGTCTTTCGAAGAAACGCCAGGGGGTGGGGCCTATTTCGCGATCGTGCCGTCGAGTGTCTCGAAAATGATCGTCACGAGATTGTGGCACTTGGGGCATTTGATCTGTTTGAAGGCCTGGATATTATCGTGTTTGGGGCGGTACATGATGGAGAGTATCTTGGTGACGAAACTGGACTCACTTCCGGACCACTGGCACGCGGTACAAACGTAAGCGGACTTCATCGTTTAAGTTCTTTCTCCATGACGGATGGGCTGCTTTTTTATCGCATAAGAGACATCGGCTCCGGCAGGCAAAACTTTAAAAAATATTGTTTTTCGGGGGGATTATGAGATCAAAATGTTTATTGGCTATGGCAGGTTTTGTCGTGTTTTTGAGCGTCGCGCCGACGGTTTTTGCGGCGGAACAGGGGTACTTCGCGAAGCTCGGTGCGACGTTCAGCCGCGGGGTCAGGAATGTCGTTAGCTCGCCGTACGAGATTCCCTATACGATCGGGAAATATGACGGAAAGAACGATGGGAATCCGCGTGTCTTCCGTGATGTGGCCGGTTTCTTTGACGGAGTATTCCGTACCGTGACGCGGTTCGGCAGTGGCGCGTGGGACATAGCGTGGGCGTTCATTCCGGGGGACCAGGAAGGCCTGCCTCTCGAACCCGAGACGTTCTTCTGAAGCGGAACGGGCAAAACGCTTTCTTGTAAAAGTCAGACATCTTCAGTACAATACCGCCTCGTTTTTCCGGATGTTATTCTTTCCGTCGATTCACCGTGGGCCGGTAGCTCAGCTGGGAGAGCGCCACAATGGCATTGTGGAGGTCATGGGTTCGATCCCCTTCCGGTCCA
>MWBI01000137.1 GCA_002068945.1 Candidatus Omnitrophica bacterium ADurb.Bin314 | reverse complement strand
GCATTTGTTTGAACCCGCGCCGCCGCTCACGCACGGAAAGTTCCCAGTTATCGCGGGAATAGTAGCCGTCCTTGCGCAGCGATTTCAGGTTCGTGAAGAAATGCCCCTGGCATTGGTAGAAGAAATGGAGCGGAACCGGCCGTTTTGTTTCTTCGATCACCGCAACCGGCCGGTCATGCACGATCTGCATCCACGATGCAAGTTCCCGCACGTTCGGAATAGTCGCGCTGAGCGCGAGAATCCTGATCTCAGGCGGCGTGAAAAGAAGGGCCTCCTCCCAGACCGTCCCGCGCTCGTGGTCATCCAGGTAATGGACCTCGTCGAAAATGACCCAACCCGTACTCCGGATGCGCTCACTGTTCTCGAAAAGGGAGTTCCGGTAAATCTCGGTCGTCATGATGAGCAGCCGGGCGCCCGCGTTGATCGCGACGTCGCCGGTCAGGATGCCGACATTGGCCGCGCCGAACCTCTGCTGGAAATCGCGGAACTTCTGATTACTCAGGGCTTTGATCGGGGCCGTGTAGATAACGCCCTTCCCCTGAGCGAAGGCCTTTTCGACGGCCTTTTCCGCGATGAGGGTCTTGCCGGAACCGGTCGGGGCCGAAATGAGGAGAGAGTGGTCTTTTTCAATCCACTCAACGGCTTGCTGCTGGAAAGGATCAAGCTGGAATTCCATGGGCACTAGTATATCTTGATTTCAAAAGCGACAAAGCCGTTATTTGGAGCGGTTTTCCGGATAGCGGACGCTAAAAAAGGAAGCGGTAATCTCTTTTTGATTTTTAGGGTGTTCCTATAGTACACTGTCACAAATCCGAACCCGTTAAAGAAAGGGCTCTCATGCGCGCTTCCAGATTCGCTCCGGTCCTCATTGCTTTTTTCACCGTCCTCCCGTTTCTTTTCCCCGTCACGCAGGCCCGTGCCGAAGATGTCGGGCAGGAGGTCAAGGCTGTCGAGCGGGAACTCCGTTCGGAAAAATATTCCGCCGCTGTCGCTGAAAAATCCGGAAAGCTCGAAGAGGAGAAAAAATACCGGACCGGCGTGACCTATGAAGATATCCTCAAGGATCCCGATAACCTTCCGCTGAACTTCCGGTTCGCTCAGCAACAGATCGCCAACAACGAGCTCCTCGGCTCGGCCGCCACCCTCGAGCGGATCCTCCTCGTCAATCCGAATCTCGCGGACGTCCGCCTCCTTTATGCCGTCGTGCTGTATCGTCTCGATAACCTCAATGAGGCCCAAAAAGAGCTCGAGACCCTGAAGGGCATGCCGCTTCCGAAGAACATCGAGGAACAGGTCAGGGAATACAGGAAACGTATCGAACGCCGCAAGCGCCGGACGCATTTCGGTCTCCGGGAGACCGTGGGCTGGGGCTATGACACGAACCGCAACGCGGCGCCTTCCTCCAAGTTCCAGCTCGTGAACGATGTGGCACAAGGTCTCGAAGGCACGAACCGCAAGCGCGACGACACGCACTTCACGAACATTACGACCGTGGACTTCACGCACGACCTCGGCATGCGGGCCGGCCACGAGATTTTCGGGTCTTTTACGTATTTCCTGCAGGAACAGACTATGGTCGATTCGCTCGACCTCAGCACCTACCAGGGGGAGATCGGCGGGCGGTACAAGACCAAGTGGGTTAATATTTCGCCGTCCTTTATCGCGAGCAATATCCTGCTTTCCCGCGAAACCTACCTCCGGACGCTGGGGCTGAACCTTCAGTTCGATCGCCAGCTCACGAGAAAACTGAACGGTTTCATGAACTTCCGTTACGAGTACCAGAATTATTCCGGCGTCTCGGAGAACACGACCGGGGCGCAGCGCAAAGGCCCGGAATATGATTACCTGTGGGGTGTCACGTACGCGCCGGTCGCGACGATGCGGATCACGCCGAGCATCGGCTATATGAACAAGAACGCCAAGTCCGGGTTCAATGGCTACGACCGGTTCAATATGAACCTGATCCACACGTGGGCGCTCTGGCGGGGTTCGTTCCTGATCAATGCCGCGAACCTTTATTTCGACCGTTATAACGAACCCGAAACGGATGTCGCGAGCCGTTTCCGTCACGATAAGATATTCCGCTACCGCGTGACGGTTGGGACCCCGCTTTCCGCTTTTCTCTCCAGGATCCTCCCCAGGCAGATGGAGGATATTGTGTTCACACTTTCCTACGAGTATTACCGCTCGCTCTCCAACATCACGAATTACGCCTACACGAATAACAAGATTGAAGGCCTGTTCACCAAGCGCTGGGAATTCTAGGGAGATCGGAATCGGGGTTACGCCCCGATGTCTCCCGCGCGCCGTCAATTAGCTCAAGCGCCGCAGCCTCCCGTTGCCGTTGACGGTTGACATTGAGAACTCTTCAGATCTTGTTCCGGTTGCTTGAAGAGGAAGCGTTGTCCTGCGGAATTTTCATCTATCTCAAACAATCCCCCGCAGCTATACTATGCGCGAAGCGGGTTCCGTTTTCTTTGCTAATCCAACGTTGGTTCAGTTTTGAAGCTGAGGAGAGGGGAAAATGAAAAACAAATCGTGGAGTCTGGTGGCTTGTTTGTGCGTGGCGGGGTTTTTGATTTGCGGCAGCTTGGTCGCGGCCTTGCCGGATACTTCGGCGAAAATCGGTGTCGCGGCGGGGATTACCGGGGAGGTGAAAGCGACCACTTCGGCCGGTGAAACGCGTGTGCTGAAAGGCGGAGATCCGCTCTTCCGGGGCGACACGGTCACGACAAGCCCGGATTCAAGGATGCAGATCCTTCTTGTCGATCAGACCGTTTTCACGATCGGTGCGTCTTCAAGCATCAAGCTTGACGAGTTTGTTTATGACCCGAAGACCGACGAAGGGAAGCTGAACGCCGATATCGTGACCGGGGCGTTCCGTTTCATCTCGGGGAAGATCGCCCGCAAAAAGCCCGAGAATATGTCGGTCGATCTCCCCGCGGGGCATATCGGGATTCGCGGGACGTTCGTCGCGGGCCAAAGCCAGGGGCAGCAATCCCTGGTCGTTCTGCTCGGCGGACCGAACGGACAGAGCTCCGGCGCGATTAACGTGAGTAACACGGTGAACGGCCAGCTGGTCGGGGTGAATATCAGCCAAAGCGGGTTCGGGACGGTGATCGGGGGACCGAATGTGGCGCCGCTCGACCCGTTCCTCGTGCCGCCACAGGATCTCATGAAGCTTGCGAACGCGCTTGGGCAGCAGGTTGGCCGGGGCGGGCAGTCGGATGGTGCCGCGGAAACGCTCGGAGGCGATACGGCCGGCGACGTCCCTTCAGGTTCAGAGACACCGGATCTTGATGCCATCATGAATGGTCTGACGGCACTGGATTATCTGAATCAGCAGTCCCGGACCGCGGCACAGGACGCGGCCGATGATGCGGCACAGCAGGCGGCTTCGCACGAAGAGTATTCCGGCGGGAGTAGTAATTCGACCGGCTCCGGGACCACCCCATAATCAGACTGGTTCCAGGTTCCGGCCCAAATGAGCAATATTCACGAAGACGAATCCGGTGAAAAACCGGTCATGCCTTTTTATACGAGAGGCGAAAAAATGACAAACCTTGAACGACGGGGACAGATCTTTGTTTTTGTGGCTATCCTGACGGCGCTGTTTGCCATGCCCCCGGTGCTGGCTCAGGAAATACAGGTCGGAGTGGTCGGTGTGGTTCACGGTGCGGCGGAGTCTGTGTCACCGGACGGCACCGTGAAAGAGCTGAAAGCCGGAGATCCCGTATTTCTCGATGAACAGGTGGTGACAAAAGATGACGGGCGACTCCAGATTTTGCTGATGGATGAAACTGTTTTTACACTCGGTCCGTCGAGTGCGATCAGGCTCGATGACTTCGCTTATGATCCGGTGACCCAGGACGGAATCCTGAACACGGATATCCTCCGGGGCGTGTTCCGGTTTATTTCGGGGAAGATCGCACACAAGAAACCGGAAAACATGTCCGTGGGCCTTCCCGCCGGAAGTATCGGTATCCGCGGGACCGTGGTGGCGGGCAGATCGGAAGGGTTCCGCTCTCTCGTTGTGCTTTTGGGGCCGGCGGGGGATGACGTGACGCCGCCGGGCCGCATTTTTGTGTCCAATGATATAGGCGGGGCCCAGGCCGGCGTGGAGATTTCGCAGATTGGTTTTGGGACCGTTATTGAAGGCCCCGGTACCACGCCGGCGCCCGTTTTCCGGGTTCCTGAAGCGGATCTGAACGGGCTGATGGACGAACTGAATCTTTCCTCGAACGGTTATGCCGCGACGGTTCCAAACGCTGCGACCTTTGGGGCGTCCGCTAAAGATATTGATGATATGACCCGGACGTTGTCGCTCATGTCGCAAATGGAGGAATACGGCCACCGCGCGACGCAGGGAGGGATGATGTCATTGCCGCAGCCCGTGATGCCGGGGGCGCCCGCCGCCGGTCGCGGCAGTGATGATGGCAGCGACAGCGGAAATTCCTCGTCCGGCGGCTAGAAAAACGGGGTCAGTCACCATTTCCCTAAAACGGTGACTGACCCCGTTTTTTATAAGCTGAAGATCTGTTTGGGAACGGTCATGCCGCGGATTTGTATGGTCCCGAGTTCCTGAGGTTTGAGTTCGGGTATGCGGTTCGCGGTGTTGGGGCCGATAATGATGGTCGTCTCATATTGTTTCGTGAGACCTTCCAGCCGCGATGCGAGGTTCACCTCATCTCCGAGGACCGTGTAGTCGAACCGGTATTCCGAACCCATGTTACCGACCGCCGCGAGGCCCGTATTGATCCCGATCCCGATCTTGATTTCGCGGAAGGGTCTGCCCTGTGCCTCCGCTTCCTTTTTCCGCCTCTCATTGAATACCGAGAGGAATTCCCGCATTTCAAGCGCCGCGTGACAGGCGTTCCTCGCGTGATCCGCGTCGCTGAGGGGTGCGTTCCAGAACGCCATGATGCAGTCCCCGATGTATTTGTCAATCGTGCCCTTGTGCTTGAGGATGATCTCCGTCATGGGGGTCATGAAGGAGTTCATGAAGACCGTAAGCTCCTGCGCGTTTAGCCCTTCCGCAAGCGTGGTGAATCCGCGGATATCGGTAAAAAGAAAGGTCATTTCACGCGTTTCGCCGCCCAGCTTCAGCTGTTTCGGGTTTTTCGCAAGCTGCGTCACGAGCTCGGGCGAAAGATAACGGGCGAACGCACCGCGGATCTGCCCCCGCTCGGTCTCTGTCTTGAGGAACCTGAGGAACGAGGAGACGAGGTAAATCAGGAGGATCGAAAGCGAAGGGACGAGGGGGTCGATTAAAAGGTTTTCGTCCACGTACAGCTTCCAGGAATACCATACCGCGAAGCCGATCGCCGCGGCGCCGAGGAAAGCACACCATACCGCGCCGACGCTCGGGAGAAGCGCGATCAGGAGGATTCCGAGCACGCAGATATAAAGGAATTCCGCGCCTTCGGTCCAGTCGGGACGGCGCAGGTAATCGCCCGTGAACATCTGCTCCGCGATCTGGGCGTGGACCTCGACGCCGGGCGCGAAGGTGTTGAGCGGGGTGGGGCGGATGTCCTTCAGGCCGGTCGCGCTCGTCCCGACGAAGAGCAGCTTGCCATCGATGGATGCCGCATCAAAATCGTCGGAGAAGACCTTCCAGGCCGGGATGAACCGCTCGGGGCGGTGCCCCGTGTCATAGAGCCAGATCCGTCCGCGTTTGTCGGTCGGGATGTCGAGAAATCCCGTTTTGACGGAGACGATGCCGGTCTTCTCGCCGAACGAGGCGTTCGTTTCCGTACCTGCGAGCGAGACCTTGAACACGTTCACCTCCTGAAAAACCCGCATGGCCTCAAGCGACAGCGACGGATAGATCGTGTCCCTCAGACGGAAGAGAGCGGGCGCGCGACGGATCATCCCTTTTTCATCGGAGCTGATATTGAATCCGCCGAGGCCCCTGGCCGCTTTTTCGAGAGAGGGGATATTCGTGACCGCGCCCTTGTAAGCGGGGCCGATATAATCAATGGTCCGATCTCCCGGAGCACCGTGTTCCAGGAAACCACCGTATTTGACGGCCGGGATGTTCCTGTCGGGCGCGGCGATCAGACCGAAAGCGAAAACGACCCTGGCTTTGTCCGCGGCTTCCGCGAAAAGCAGGTCGTGGTCCGGCATCACGTCGATCTGGGACCGCACCGCCTGCAGGGCCGGTACGTCAGGCCATGATCTGATCACGTTCTTCGGTGAGGTGCGATCGGGTTCGGCGAACACGACGTCGAAGGCGATCGTTTGAGCGCCGGCCTTAGAGAGTCGCGTGACGAGTTTGGCGAGTACCGTGCGCGGCCACGGCCACTGACCGAACCTTTCGAGGCTTTTATCATCGATATCGATGATGCGGACCGGAGTGTCCTTGTAGATGCGGGGACGGATGCGTTGATAATTGTCGAAGACCATGATGCGGAAGTCCTCGATCTGGTCGGGGAACTGATAAAGGAGGAAAAGAATGCCGGTGAGGACGAGGGCGGGTATGAGATAGGGGATGATCTTCCGCATGGGAGGGATTATAGCTGTTTTCATACAGGGTGCAATGCTTGCCTGCCGACGCCCGAAATCCGGGACCGGTTTCCCGGGACTCATTCACCAAATGTATTTGCGATTTCCAGGTCCCCGCGTGAGGTCGGGCATTCAGACGCTTGCAAACACCGAAAGCTTTTATTAGTATCGCCCCATGTCGCATTCCGGTAATCCAGACAAAGCCACGCACGAGATCGGCAGGATTTATGACGCGATCACGGACAAAAGCATCCTGATCGATTTCTTTCTTCAGACCCTTTTGCAGCTTGTCCCTTCCTCGCGCGGCTATCTGTTCCTGGCCGGCCCGGATAAACAGCTGTGGCTTGAAAGCGCGACCTTTACTCCCAAAGAAGCGTCCGCGGTTCTCCTGGGGGCTGCCCAGACGGCTTTTGATGACGGGAAACCCTCCGCGGAAAAAGGTCTTCTTTTCCTTCCCCTTATCGCCGGCAATGCCTCCGTCGGACTTGCCTGTCTGGAGCGCGCCGCCGCGTTCACGTCGCGGGAGACGGAGACCGGTTTTAATCTGGCATCGGAGTTTTCCGGCGCGCTCAAAAACATCCTTCTTTTCGAAGAAAACCTCAAGATGGAACGGCTTGCCGCGATCGGCCAGACCACGGCGATGCTGGTCCATGAGATCAAGAACATTCTCCAGCTCGCGAAATTTTCGGATGAAATGATCCGGATGGGCGTTAATGAAAAGAACCCGAAGTTCATCGCGACCGGCCTCGGGAAGCTCGAAAAGACTCTGAAGGATATGGACGGTTTTATCTGGGAAGTGGCCGGCCTCAGCAAAGACTATCAGCTCGAACCCGAAGATGTGGATGTCCCGGCCCTGCTACAAGAGTTGGGCGAGGACCTCGCGGAACGCGCGGGGGCGCTCTCCGTAAAGCTTGATTGTGCCGCTGAAAAGGATTTTCCGGTCGTCCGCGGGGACGGTCGCTCGCTTTATCGCGCGCTTCTGAACCTTGTCAAGAACGCGTTCGAGGCTTTTAAAGATAAACCGGATGCCTGGATCAGGGTCCGTGCCCGCGTGACCGGCCCGGAAACCTATGAGATCACAGTCGAGGATAACGGGTGCGGAATGCCGGAGGAGGTCCGGGCGCGCCTTTTTGAGGCGTTCTTCTCCACGAAAGGGAAGCGCGGGACCGGTCTCGGCCTCATGGTCGTTTCCCGCACCGTCAAGATGCACGGAGGGGTGGTCACTGTTGAAAGCAGGCCTGGCATCGGCACGAAATTCACCCTCGTTTTACCCCGGTTCTTTTCCCGATAAAAACAGGAACTTTCCGCAGCTGACCGGTCAATAATGATTTTTCAGCCGGTCTAGAGTATGACCGCGAGGGCGGTGATGTCGTCGTGCTGTTCGGCGCCGCTGGAGAAGCGGCTGAGGTCCTCGCAGATCCTGTCGAGATAGGCTTCGGCGGAGGGCGCGGGATCCGCGACGCAGGCCGCGAGGCGTTCGACGGTGTATTCTTTTCCGTTCCGGTTCCTGGCTTCCGTGATGCCGTCCGTGTAAAGAAAAAGCGCGTCGTGTTTTTCAAGTTTTACGGTGCTGAGAAAAAACGGCGCGTCCGGCGCGAGTCCGAGCGGAACGCTTTGGGGACCCTTGAGGAGCTCGGTGGAACGGTCCGCGGCGCGGCGGGTGAGGACCGGAAGGTGTCCCGCGGACGAGTACTGGACCGATCCCGTGTGCGGGTCGATCATAAGACAGACCATTGTGATGAACATGCCGAGAAAGCTTTGCTCGGAGAGTTTCCGGTTGAGCTGGGTCAGGAGTTCCGCGGGGTCTTTGGCCTGTGGCGCGAGAAACCGGTATTCCGACATCGCGCGTACCATGTAAAGCGCTGCCGGTACGCCCTTGCCCGACACATCGCCCAGGATCACGCTGATCCTGCCATGATCGAGAACTGCCACGTCGTAGAAATCGCCTCCCACATCGAATGCCGGAATGGACTTCGCGAAAAGATCGGTGCCGTAACGGTGGTTCTTCAGGTCGGGAAGGAGATTCTGCTGGATTTCGTGGGCGATCTTGAGGGCCTGCCTGGCCGTCTCCTGTTTGACGATTTCGGCATGCAGTTTCGCGTTCTCGACCGCGACCGCAGCCTGGTGTGCGAAGGTCTGGAAAAGGTCGAGGTCGCTCAGACAGAACCCTTTGCGGCCGACGGGGTTGATGGCCTGGAGGACGCCGATGACCTTGTCCTTGGCCTTGAGGGGGACGCAAAGTATCGCCTTCGTGACAAAACCCGTGGAATTATCGAAACGCTTCGCGAAACGCGGATCGTTTCGGGCGTCATTGACGACGATAGGTTTTCCGGTTTTAGCGACCGTGCCGGCGATCCCTTCGCCCATTTTGACGCGGAATTTTTCCTCAAGGGAGGACCCCGTGCCGCCAAGCGCCACCCGGAAGACAAGCTCGCCGGTTCCTTCATCGATAAGAAGGAGCGAAGCGGCTTCCGCGCGCATGACCTCGGCGGAAGTTCTCATGATGACGGTGAGAAGCTGATTCAGCTCGAGCGTGGAGTTGAGGACGCTGTTGAGGGCCAGAATCTTCTGAAGGTTCCGGACCTTGTTTGCCGGGCAGCTTTTCGGTTCTTTCGACAGGTTGTTCCTGCGGTGAGGTTTTTTCGGAGTTTTCTTTACAGGCATGCGAGGAATCCGTAACTGAGTGTGAGACTGTAGACGGCGCTGAGGAGGAAATCCCTCCAGGACCGCAGGTCCTTGAACGGAAGGCGGATCAGGCCTGCCGCGAGAGAAAGCGCGACCAGGAAAGGGGACCGGCCCAGGATCACCGCCGCGGCGATCGCGGTTCTCTCGAGGATCGCGACGGTCATTTCACGCGATGTGATCCAGTGGAACGGGCGGCAGCCCTTCACGTAGCTCACGTAAAAAGAGTTCAGGGTGTAGTTGGCCGCGAAGGTAAGCAACACGAAAAAGATAAAGAGCCCGGTTATGGGCGGATAACGATACAGGAAGTTCAGCGACTGGGAACCCGGCAGCGCCCTCGCTTCATTGGCGAAAGGAACGAGGAAGATCAGGGCAAGAACGGCGAAGTGGCTGATCTGGTCGACTATGTAGTACAGGAATTTTTTCGCGGGGAATTTTTGGGTCAGGCTGTATTTTGTCAGGTCTTGCAGGAGATGCTCGCCCGTCAGGAACGCGATGAAAAGAAGGATGACCGGCTCGTTCAGATAAGGGAAAAGGAGAATAGCCGTGACGCCGGCATGAATCAGGACATGGAGCAGGTGCCCCATGAAACGGCGGACCTTCAGCTGGTAAAGCTCCTCGAACTGCAGGACGAAATCCGCGATCAGGTGCGCGAGAACAAGTTTCAGAAAAAGAAACATGATGCCTCCGGTTTTCAGGGACCTATTATCGACAAATCAGCCCCGGTTGAGAAGAGGTTATTTCGGGACGGCTCTGTCTGACTTTCATTCCGAAAATCTACGTTCACAAGAATGAAACCGGGCCGATAAAATAGATGCTGGAACAAACGCGATTCTTAACCCTTGAGCGAGGTTTCCGTGAGCGGAAGGAAATCGATCCTGATCGTTGATGACGACGTGGCTTTTTCGAATCTGGCCCGGATGGTCCTGACCGAAAAAGGCGGTTTCGAGGTGGTGGTTTGCAACAAAAGTGAAACGGCCCTGACGATGATCGGAAACTGGCGTCCCGACCTGATCCTCCTCGATATCGTGATGCCGAACGTGGACGGGACCGAAATCGCCGAACAGCTCCGGATGACCCCGGATCTTTCCTCGATCCCCGTTATTTTCTTCACGTCGCTGATGACGCCGGAGGAAGCTGCGGCGCATCCCGCGCTGAGCAAGAACCGGTTCATCCCGAAGCCGGTCAAGGCCGGGGAGCTTTTGAAACAGGTTCGGGAGTTCTTCAAAATTGCGTCCTGATCTTTCATCCTCCCAGGCTGTTTTTGCCGTCGAACTGCTTCGGGCCTCGGCCAAAGTAGCCGTGAGCGTCAAAGCGCAGGGCGCTTTCGCTGTCCACTCCAAAGAAGATCATTCACCTGTTACGATTGCCGATATGGCGATCCAGGCGGTCGCGGGTTGCCTGATCGACCGCTATTTCCCCGGCGTCCCTCTCGTTGCGGAAGAAAATGCGACCGAGTTGAGGAGGCCGGAGGGAGCGGCGCGTCTCCGGGAAATCGTCAGGTTCACGCGCGAGTTCATCCCTGGCGCCTCCCCGGAGGATATTTGCGACCGGATCGACCGGGGGACTTCGAAGGCCGCGGAGGTTTTCTGGACGCTGGACCCGATCGACGGCACGAAAGGTTATTTGCGCGGAGGGCAATACGTGACGGCGCTCGCGCTGATCCGGAACGGCAAAGTGGAATTCTCCGCGCTGGGCTGTCCGGAACTCGCTCTTCCCGGTCATGAAAAGCCTGGGGCGGGCGTGATCCTGCTCGCGATCCGGGAACGGGGTTGCTGGGCTTCTCCTTTATGTCAGGACGGTCCATGGGAACGGCTGCGGGTTTCTTCCTGCCGTGATATCACACGGGCACGCATCCTGGATTCTTGTGACCCGGGGCACAAGAACGCGGAAAAGAACGCTTTCATCAGGAACACGCTCGGGATCGTCGCCGAACCGGTCGCGATGGACAGCCAGGCGAAGCATGCGACCCTCGCATCGGGAGGCGCGGAGATCTTTTCCCGGACTCCGCCGCGTCGCGATCCGGCCTACTGCGAAAAGATCTGGGATGTGGCGCCGGGGGCGTTCGTGATCGAAGAAGCGGGAGGATGCGTGACGGACCTGAGTGGGGATCCCATCGATTACGGCACGGGAAATATCCTGAAGAACAACCACGGCTTCGTGGCAACGAACGGCGTTTTTCACGGGCAAATGCTCGAGGCGATCCGTGAGGCGGTTGCCGCTTTGCGCGAATAGGAGGGAAGAAGATGACACATCAACCGTTGTCAAAATGGATGAAACTTGCGATCCGGACAGCCGCGCAAGGAATGAAAAAAAACGACGGAGGGCCTTTTGGCGCCTGTATTGTCCGTAACGGCAGGGTCATTGCGACTGCCCATAACACTGTTCTGCTGAAAAAGGACGCGACCTGCCATGCCGAGGTCAACGCGATCCGCGAAGCCTCGCGTAAGCTCCGCCGGTTTGATCTGAGCGACTGCGTGATCTACTCCACGACCGAACCCTGTCCGATGTGTTTTTCCGCGATCCACTGGGCGCGTATCCCGCTCGTGATCTGGGGTACGGCGATCGCTGACGTCGCCCGTCTCGGTTTCAATGAATTGTCTCTTCCGAATTCCCGCATGAAACGGTATGGAAAAAGTCCCGTCAAGAGCCGGGGGAAGTTTCTTTTGAAGGAATGCCGGGCGCTTTTGGAAAAATGGGAGCGGATGGACAGTAAAAAGATCTATTAAGGTAAAGATGATTAGAGCGATCGTGCGTCCGGCGCCTCAGGGGATGGAGGTTTTCTGTAAAATGCCCGTGGCCGCGCCATGGGACGACCATCCCGGCTGAAGGTCCTTCCGGTCGCGGTCAAACTGCTCCCCGGCGAGATGGCGGAGATACTTCCGCCGGGGAAGAAGGTTGTTCCCGAAAAACTCGTGCGCTCCGGTTTCGGATTCAAATGTTTCTCCCCCGATCAGGCCCTGAAGGCGATTTTCCCGGAATGAGAAGGGCTCGCGGTCTGGTAAATCCACCAGACATCGTGTACACTTACTGCGTTTTTTTAATCGAGGAGTAACGACGTGGATTTTTTCGTGAATTTATTCAAAAAACACAAGCCCGACATGCCTTCGGGCGTGTATTCCGTCTACCAGCCCATCATCGATGTCGCGACCTGGGACGTGATCGGCCATGAAGCGCTTGCCCGTAGCGAAAAAGAAACGCCGGTCGAGATGTTCCACAAGTCCTATAAAAAAGGGACGATCGTTTCTTCTGATTTTTATTGCATGGAAGCGGCCGTCAAAGCGCTCCCCACGTTCCCGGAGGGGCAATACCTCTTTCTCAATATCGAACCGCCGACGCTCAAAGAGGCCTTCGCCGCCGGCAAAGAAGGTGAAATGTTTCTGAAGCACTTCAGGGCATATTCCGACAGGATCGTTTTTGAACTGACGGAAAGCGTCAAACGGTCGGATTTTGAGTTCATCAAAAAAGGCGTCAGGTTCATCCGTGCCCTCGGTTACCGGCTTGCGCTGGACGACCTGACGGAGATCGGCGCGAAGACCCTTCAGCTTGCTTCCCTCAGGCCGGAGTTCCTGAAGATCGACCTCCATCTGATCCGGGGGATCGCGAACAATAATCTCAACCAGCAGATTGTCCGCGAAATGGTCCACCTCGGCAGGATGAACGGTTCGGAAATGATCGCCGAAGGCGTGGAGACCAGGGAAGACTGTGACTTTGTCCGCAATATGGGGATCCGCTACAGTCAGGGATATTATTTCGCAAAACCCGGCCGGAACCCGGTTTCTTTCCTGCAGCCTCCCAAAGACACTCAGGTCTGATCGCAGCCTGTGCCCTTGGGGAAGATTCCTGCCCAAAAATTTTTCGGATCATGAGGGTGGGATCAAAAATCTCTCAACGACTCTGACGACCCGGGTGTGACGGCCCCATTAACCGAAAAGCTTCGCGAAAGCCTCGGCGTTGCGGCTGATCCACCGGGCGGCGGCTTCTTCTTCGGAAAACGCCTGTCCCCGCAGTGTCTCCATTTTTTCCCGGTACGCGCGAATCTTGATGATTTCTTCGGCGAGTTTCGCGCGGAAAGCGCTTGTGGGGTCCTTGAAGCAGACGCCGGTCTTGTAAAGCCCCATCGCATTGTCCCTTTTGGAGTAAGCGACATGGGCTTCCATCCTGAACAGGTGTTTTTCAACCGGGATCGCCAGTTCGAGGTGAGCGCCCTCGGGAAGGGCATCGGGCCAGTAGAACGAAAGCCCGCCTTCCGAGAGATCCTCAGACTTCGAAGGTGCCGCGACCGTCGCTTTGATCTGTGTCAGCCGAATCGGTACTTTGATCGGGTGTCTGTAAAATTTTCTTTTATTGTTCTCCATCGGTTGAAGTATAACTTCCGGAGGGATTTTTTCCATAGGACGGTTGATTTTTTTGTATAATACGGACCCACGCATCTTGCACCCATGGTATTTATGGAAACATGAACGATCAAAAACTAGCACCCATATCACTGACGCCGACACAAAAAAAAGCGGTCCAACACCTGTCCACGGACCTTATTGTCTCAGCCGGCGCAGGGACCGGTAAAACGAGAGTCCTGGTTGAACGCATCCTCCATATCCTCAAGAACGGCAAAGCCGGGATCGGCGAGCTGCTGATCCTTACCTTCACCGATAAAGCGGCCAATGAGATCAAGACCCGACTTTCCGCGGGACTTCGGAATCTCGGCCTCGAGCAAATACGCCGTGAACTCGAGCAGGCCGCGATCGGAACGTTTCACGCTTTCGCGGCAAGGCTTTTGAAGGAGCATCCGCTCGAAGCGCGGGTCGATCCCGATTTCCGGGTGCTGGAATCCGAGCAGGCCGATCTTCTTCAGGATGAGGCGGCGACCCGGGTCCTTGAGACGACCTTCCGCGACAATGATCCTTCCTTTGATGCGGTGCGCGTCTACGGCGAGAACGCCATCCGTTCCGGTTTCTATCAGGTGTTTGCCGCCGCACGCCATGAAGGGAGAACGCTGACGGAATTCTTTTCCGAGAGCCGCGAAAAAAAGGAAGCGGTTTTGAAGGAAGCCGGATCAAGGCTTCTCCGCGAGGCTGAGGCGCAGGCGGCGAAACTCGGTGACGATTTCGACAAGGCTTCATGGGTCCGTTTCAAGGATCAGCCCTTTTGGGACTGGCAGACCCTCGGTGATTTCCGTGAGTGGAGAAAACAATATTCCTGCAAACACAAAGACGGATGGAAAGAGTGGCGCAATCTCGCGGACGCGCTGGCGGCCGTGAAGATCGAACCGCTCGCCGAACCGTGGGCCGAGAAATTTGAAGCGCTGGCCCTTAAATTCGAGAGGACCTATGAGGCGGCGAAGAAAGAAGAGAACCGCCTTGATTTTGACGATCTCCAGAGCCGTGCTGTCGCCCTTTTTGCGGATTCCCGTCCCGCGTGCCAGAAGATGCGGGAACGCTACCGCCGGAGGTTCAAGTTCATCCTGGTCGATGAGTTCCAGGATACGAATTACCTGCAGATGCGATTTATCGGACTTCTCTCCTCGGGATCGAATGTGTTCACGGTAGGGGATTACAAACAGTCGATCTACGGTTTTCGGGGCGCTGAGCCGCGGATCTTCCTTGAACTCGACGAAAAATTCCGTTCCGGAAAAGCGGGTGTGAGAATCCCGCTTGTCGAGAACTTCAGAAGCGGTGCCCGCCTCCTCGAAAAAATAAACGCGATCTTTCGCGAGCTTTGGAGGGAGGACCGGGATTTCCCTTTCGAGGAGCTGGAGGCCAGGGCGGAAGAAGGGCCGGGACCGGTGCCCGCGGAGCCCGTGGAGATGCTCGTGACGAACCTCGGGGAAGATGAAGGAGGGAAAGAACACGCGAAGATCCGCGAGGCGATCGCGGTCGCGGCGCGGATCAGGAGCCTCCGCGAAAGAGAGGGCGTCCCTTACGGGAACATCGCGGTGCTTTTCCGCGGGATGAAACAAAGCGGAATCTATGAACACGCGATGAAGGTCTTCGACATCCCGTATTTCATCATGTCCGGCCGCGGCTTCTATCACCAGCCCGAAATCCGGGACATCGTGAGCTATCTCACGCATCTCGAAAAGCCGCTCCTGGATATCCCTCTCGCGGCGGCGCTCCGCTCGCCCCTTTTCCATATAACGGACAGCACTCTTTTCTGGCTTTCGAAGCGCGCGAAATCCGAAAGTAAAACGGCGCCGCTTCGCCGCGCCCTGAAAGAAGCCTGTAACATTCACAGCATCACGGAAGACCAACAGAGTCGCCTGAACTCCTTTATCTCCCTCACGGATGAACTGAGAAGCCTGAAGGACCGGATGCCTCTTTCGCAACTCATCGACAGGATTCTTGAAGCGACGGGTTACGAACTGACCGTGCTTGCGGATCGGGGCGGGAATCGCCGCTACGCGAACCTCAAAAAACTGATCGCGATGGTGCGGGAACAGGAGGCTTTAGAAAGGATGCCGCTGGCGCGGTTTCTGGTGATGCTGGAGCGGCTTGAAACACAGGAGGTCCGGGAGTCCGAGGCGCAGGTGGC
>MWBI01000136.1 GCA_002068945.1 Candidatus Omnitrophica bacterium ADurb.Bin314 | reverse complement strand
GGCCCTGCCAGTACACCTCGCACGACCGGGATACGGCCTGTGACTTCCCGTATTGGACGACCGCGCGGTTTTCCGGGGAAGTGATCCGGTCGATGGATATGGCCGTGGACGCCTTCGTGAAAAAGGCGTCCGCGTCGGGCGTGGAGCTCGTCGGCTATTCCGGCGGCGGGGCGGTGGCGGTCCTGGTCGCGGCAAGGCGTTCCGATGTCCGTTCGATCCGCACCGTGGCGGGGAACCTGGATCCCGAAGCCGTGAACGAGTACCATGACGCGAGTCCTCTCGACGGCTCGCTCGATCCGATGACGGTTGCGGGGGCGGTGGGCAGGATCCCGCAAGTCCATTTCACGGGAACGGAGGATGAGATCGTGCCGCCCTTCATCGCGGATCATTTCTCCGAAAAAGCGGGAGCGGACGCCTGCCTCGAGATCGTCGAGGTCCCCGGCGCGAGCCATCAGGAAGGCTGGACCGCCGCCTGGCCGCGTCTGTTGAATGAGCCTTTCAGCTCTTGTCCCGAATCATCACCCACTCCACCCCCGGGAGCTAGACTCCGGGGGTAGAGTGGGTATAATCCTCCGCGGGGAGGCGGCAGGTTCGTGAGAAGCTCGGGTTTTTGCTTGGCAATAAATCCATGAAGAGTCTCGTGACATATCTGTTCCCGGCAGGTGGACGTAATGGCGAATGCGGTTTCTGATAGAGCAAGGTTTCTCCCGATCGATCGAAATGATCTCAAGGCCCGCGGCTGGACGGAATGCGATATCATCCTGATCACGGGCGACGCCTACGTGGACCATCCCTCCTACGGCACGGCGCTTATCGGTCGCGCGCTTGAAGCCGGGGGCTACCGGGTCGGCGTGATCGCGCAGCCGGACTGGAGAAAGGCGGATGATTTTCTCGCGCTCGGCCGCCCGCGTCTTTTCTTCGGGATCTCGGCCGGTAATCTCGATTCCATGGTCTCGAATTACACGTCCTCCAGAAAACCGCGGCGCACCGACGACTACTCCCCGGGCGGGAAGAGCGGGTTCCGGCCGAATCGCGCGACGATCGTCTACACAAGCAAGGTGAAGGGACTTTTCCTTGGCGTGCCGGTTGTGATCGGGGGGATCGAGGCGAGCCTGCGCCGCCTCGCGCATTATGATTATTGGGAGGACAAGGTCCGACGATCCCTTCTGATCGACACAAAGGCCGAGATTCTCGCCTACGGGATGGCCGAGCGACAGATGGTCGAGATCGCGAAGCGTCTTTCAATGCCCGCGACACCGGGCGCCGATACCCGGGGTCAACGCCCGGCGTTGCAACGGGCGCTGGACGGGATCCCCGGCACCGTGGTCGTGCGTCGCGGTGTTCCTTCGCATGGCGCCGCAAAGGGTGAGAACGCGGTGGAGGTTCCTTCGTTTGAGGAAGTTTCAAAGGACAAAGAAAAATTCAATCTCGCGTTCAAGCTCGCTTATCTTGAGTCGGACCCCGTTCGCGGCCGGACGATCGCGCAGAGGCACGGGGACCGCTTTGTGATCCAGTACCCGCCCGCGGCTCCGCTTTCCACGGAGGAAATGGATCGTATTTACGCACTGCCTTTCGCCTACGCCTGGCATCCGGTGTATGACCGGGCCGGTGGGGTCCCGGGATTCGAGACGATCCGCTTTTCGATCACGTCTCACCGCGGCTGCTCGGCCGAATGCTCCTTTTGTTCGCTCCACGCGCATCAGGGACGGATCATCCAGAGCCGCAGCAAAGGGTCGATCCTCGCGGAGGCGCGGAAGCTCGCCGCCCGTCCGGACTTCAAGGGAACGATCACCGACATCGGAGGCCCGACCGCGAACCTTTACGGCGCCGACTGCGAATTCTGGACGCGGCAGGGAGCGTGCCGCGCGAAACAGTGCATGATGCCCGGCAAGTGCGGGAACCTGAGGCTCGGCTACGAAAAGGCCGTGGACCTCTGGCGCGATGTCATGAAAGTGCCGGGCGTAAAGCATCTTTTCATCCAGAGCGGCCTGCGCTACGATCTCCTGATCGATCAGGCTTCGGACGATTACCTGCGCGCGCTTTGCGCGGAACACGTGAGCGGCCGGCTCAAGGTGGCGCCGGAGCACTGTGATCCGCGGGTCCTCGCGCTCATGAACAAGCCGGAGCTCGGGAAGTACGCGAAATTCGAGGAACGATTTGTCCGGTTCAGCCGCGAGGCCGGGAAAAAACAGTACCTCGTCAATTACTGGATCAGCGCACATCCCGGCGCGGGCATCAGCGAGGCGGAGGATCTCGCGGAATATTTCCACGAACGGAACATCCGGCCGGAGCAGATCCAGGATTTTCTGCCGCTCCCGATGACTGTTTCCGGCGCGATGTACTGGACGGGCAGGCATCCGTTCACGGGCGAACCCGTGCGCGTCGCGCGGACCCACAAGGAACGCGAGGCGCAGCGGCTGAAGGTGCAACCCAAATCCCCTTCCCGCTCCCTTTTAAAAGGGGGGAAGGAGAGGGTTTCAGGAAAGCGAAAATCATGAACTATTACGATATGCTGGTGATCGGCGGCGGTCCCGCGGGCATGATGGCGGCGATCTTCGCGAGACGGAACGGGAAATCCCCCGTGATCCTCGAGAAGATGCCGAAGGCCGGCAAAAAACTCCTCGTCACGGGGGCCGGCCGCTGCAACCTCCTCAATGAAAGACTCGACGCCTCTTTCTACAAGCCGGAGGCCCGGCCGCTTGTCGAAGAGGTCTTCCGGAAATCCGGAAAGGAGAAGATTCTCGGGTTTTTCGAAGACCTCGGACTGCGCGTTTTTTCCGATGACACCGGACGGATCTTTCCCGTGACCCAGCAGGCCTCCTCGGTCCTCAGGGTCCTCGAACTCGAACTTGCGCGGCTCAAGATCCCCGTCGAGTGCGGCTGCGGCGTGAAAGAACTTCGCGCGGTAGCGGGTGGTTTCGAGGCACGCTGCGCGTCGGGCGCGAAGTATACCGGTGCGACGGCCGTGATCTGCGGCGGAGGAAAGTCCTACCCGGCGCTCGGCGCGGATGGTGACGCATACGGTCTCGCGAAAAAAACGGGACATTCGATCACGGAACCGGTGCCGAGCACAGTGCCGCTCGTCGTGAAAGATCCATGGTGCCATCACCTGCAGGGCCAGAAGCTTCGCGCGGTCGTGAGGGTTCTCGAGGGCGACAGGATCCTGAAAGAGGCCGCGGGCGAACTGCTTTTTACGCAATACGGGCTTTCGGGGACGGCGGTGCTCGACGCGAGCGATCCCGTCTCGATCGCGATGAACCGCGGCCATCAAAAAGAAATGACGATCGAGGCGGATCTCCTGCCTTTCCTCGGGGAAGAGGAGCTCGAAAAAGAGCTCGGCCGCCGGATCGGCCGGGGATTCCCCCGGGAAGCCCTTTTGGAAGGTCTCTTGCCCTCCAGGGTGGCCGCGGCGGTCTTGCGTTCTCTCGAGCCCCCGGATGCCAGGGGTTTGAAGGAACTTGTCCGGATCGTTAAACACCGGAAATTCAAAGTTCAGGGCACGCGCGGCTGGAACGAGGCCGAATTCACGGCGGG
>MWBI01000135.1 GCA_002068945.1 Candidatus Omnitrophica bacterium ADurb.Bin314 | reverse complement strand
CGTATTTTCCCTTCCTGCCCCGCCGGAGCAGCCGCCGGGGCCCCTTGACAGCCACTTTCACCTGTTGATCCACCCAAACAAAAATCCCCGTCCGCTCTCGGAAGAATGGACGGGGATCTTCGTTTGGTGAAGGTGTTTTTAGGCGGCCTTCTTCTCCTTACCAAGCACAAAATACAGGATCATGCCGATAAGCGGCAGGATCAGTACAAGGATGATCCAGAGAATCTTTTTCGCCATGGTTTTGGAGCTTTTGGCGCAATCAACGATCGCGATGATATCAAGCGCGAGAATAATCAAACCCAACAATGTCTTCATTTCAGCCTCCCGTTCGATCTAGGTTATAAACAAAAAGCGCCCCGTCCGAAGACGGGGCGCTTTTGCATAGCATCACAACCCGCGATTAATAAACGTGGGTTGACTCTGTTTCGTCCACAGACCGCGTAAGGAAGTCGCTGGTGAGCTTGACAGAGGTGCGATGGTCACCCTCTTTCTTGGCAACACCAATAACCTCCCACGTGGCCTTCTGGCCGGCGCCAAGGGAAGCGAGAGGAGCAAATTCAACACTCTTCGCATCTTCCTTCACAGCCGCAGTCGGACCCTTCGAGGACTGGTAATCGAAATTCTCCTCAAAGCTGACCTTCACGACGATGTTCGTGTCGGGAGCCGAACCCTGGTTGGTCACGGTGATGTAGAATTTCTCCGTGCCTCCGACCTGGATCGGATCATCGACGTCAATGGCTTCGAGCAGGAGAGCCGGGATACCCGCAATGTCCGTCTGGGTATTCGCCTCGTCCTGGCAGCAATAGCCCTTAGCCGTCGCCACGCTCATGCCGGAACCACCCTGCACGGCATTAAAGACCGCGTCCATCGACACGCTCTTGCCGGCACCCAAGGTTCCAACGTTCCACACCACGGAATTGCCGGAAGCGGATCCGCCTTCCGACGCCGAAACAAATCTCATCCCGGCGGGAATGCTGGCCGTCACGACCGTGTCGACCGAATCAGTATCGCCGCTATTCTGCGCCGACACCTTATAGGTCGCGTTCTTCGTGACGAAGATCTTGCTCGGGCCGTCGATGCTGACCTTCAGCACAGGCTGAGTGACAGCGATCGAGACCGCGTTGGAAGCAGCCGTGAGACCGGTGGCCTCCGCATTGGCCTTGATCGAATACGTCTTGGCCTCGGCAGCTTTCAGGTTAATGTTGTAGGCTTTCGAATCGCCACCATTCAGGTCACCCACATTGATTGCAACGGAGGACTGCCCGTCCGTCGTGGTGAGGCCTCCCGGCAGGTCAAGCCTGATCACAGCATTCCGCGCGAGCCCCGTCCCGGAATTCGAAACGGTGACCTTCGCCGGGATCACGTCGCAAAGAACACCCTGGGCCTGGGCTTCAAGGGCAAGCTCAAGGCTGGGCGAGATCGCTTCGGTCCCGCAGCAAAGCACGGGTTTGTAATCGGACTTCGTGCAGGTCGCAGGACTGCCACCCGCATTCGCGACGGCGGTCAGGACGATCTCCCGCACTTCGTTCGGCTGCATCGTGCCGATCTGAAGCTCAGACTCGCCGGACTGGATCGTGAGCCCTTCCGAAGCTCTTTCTGTAATCACAACATCTTCCAAAGGACAGGACCGAAGATTGGTCGCCTTGATCGTGTACTGGAAGGGTTGACCGACAACAACCTGTTCCGGCATCGATTTCTCGATCCAGAGAGCGCTGTTATCTTTATTGCAGCCCTGGACCCCATAGGCGCACTTGGTCGCCCTGGGAGCAGGGGCTGGCTCGCCACAACAGGTCGCGCAGCCGGAGAGGATAAATCCTGTACCGACAACAAGAACGAGGGCGAGGACAATCATGAGACTCTTAGAGAGTTTCATTTTAGCCTCCTTGGTTGGTGAAGTGACCTAATAGCAGCAATTTCTTTGATAGAAGGAATTGCGGTCAGATTATATCGTCTTGTGAAGATATTGCACGCTTTTTTTTACGGTTACGCATAGGTGAGCCGAGGCATCTCCCGAGGGGTCAAATGTCGTCATGATGCGACAGGACCTTGTGCTCATGGAAGGAGTCCCCTCCCCGGAGCTTCCTTTTAAAAAGCCGCTGCGGCCCAAAAGGCTTCAGCATCACGAGAAAGATCGGGAGCACGAGAAGCGAGCAAAGCAGCGCGAGGAAGATCGTGAGGCTCGTCAACACGCCGAAGTGGACGGTGATGCGGAAACTCGCGCACACGCTCGCCGCGAACCCGAGACACAGGATCAGGGTCGAGAGCACCATCGACTGCCCCACGTTACGGTAGGTGTGATGCAGAGACTGAAGGTAATGGAACCGGTGGTGGAACTCCTTTTCGAAGCGATAGATGAACTGGATCGACGCATCGACCACAAGACCGAGGACGATACTCGCGATCATCGCGGTCGCGGTCGAAAGCTCGATCCCCGTGTAGCCCATGAACCCGTAGACCGCGAGAATCGGGAAGAGGTTCGGGATTGCGGCCAGGAGTCCGAGCTTCACGGAGCGGAAGATCAGGGTAATCACGATCAGGATGGAAAGGAACGCGAAGATGAAACTCCTCGCCTGCTCATGGAGCAGGCTTTTCGAGATCTTCCCGAGAAGCACGACGTTCCCGGTGAGCTTGTATTCAAAAAAATCGCTCAGACGCTCGTCCAGATAGGCCCGGATCCTGTCTTCGAGCGCCGCGCCCTTCGTCGTGCCGATCGCGCGCATGCGCGCCTCGATGCGGACCTCCCTGAAATCCGGCGAGATCATCTTCCAAAGCTCGGGGTCCCCTGATTTCGCCATCCCTTTGAAATAGAGTTTCAACAGCCCGGGGTTATCCGGGATCTCGTACTTGTCATCATCGTCCGCCCGGGCCTCGTTGATCTTCTTGACGAGGGTCGTGATGGAGTTCACCTTGGCGATCCCATCTTCGCTCTCCATATAGGTTTTGAACTCATCGAGCTTCCTCAGGGTCTTCGGATCGACCATGAGCTCGCCGTCCTTCCGCCGGAGAACGAACCCGAGAGAATAAACACCGGTCAGGTTATCATCGATGAATTTCGTCGCAATCGCGAGCGGAAGCTCCGGCTTCATCTGTTTGACGATATTCGTGTCAACCTCGATCCTCTTCACACCCTGGACGGAGAAGAAAATGATGACCGCGGTCACGAGCAGGATCAGCCATTGCCAGCGGCTCTCGAGGTTCTCGATGAATTTGATCAGGACCCGGTTAAAGAAATGGCTTTCGTCGAAGGCGTCGACCTTCTTGGGGCGGTACGGGAGGATCGGCAACAAAAGGATCGTCAGGATGATCTCCACAAAATACGCGTAGAAGGTGCCGAGCGCGGCATAGAGTCCGAAGCTCTGGATCGCGGGGATACGGTTCAGGGCCAGCGACGCGAACCCGAGGATCGCCGTGAAATGCGTCAGAAGACATGGAAGCCCCAGCTGCTGGATCGTGAGCAGCACGGTTTCCCTGAGGCTCGCGTGATGCGGCCGGATTTCAAAAAACAGATTGATGAGGTAGGTCGCGTTCAGCACGGCGACAATCATGATCACGGGAGCAAGGAGGGAGGTCATAAGATTCAGCTCCTGCCCGAGCAACGCGATCGTTCCGAGCGTCCAGATCAGCGTCGTGAAAACAATCGACATGGAAAGGAACATGCAGGCGAAACTTCGGTAAATAAAAAAGGTCACCAGCACGAGAATGACGGTGATGATCGGAATGAAGACCATCTGGTCCCGGTGGATCAGATGGATAAACTCATATTGCTCGACCGGCGCGCCCGCCATATAGAACTTGAGGCCGGGCCGCTCAAAGTCATCCAGATACTCTCTCAATTGCTTAATGAACACACCGTTCGCCGCGGAATCCTCGTCAGTCTTGAGATAGACGACAATATTCGCGATCTTGCCGTCACGGGAAACGATGTTGCTCAGGTAAAGCTCGTTCGAGAGGATGCTCTTCCGCATCTCGGCGACGCTCTTGTCGCCTTCCTCGACCTCTTTGAACGCCAGTTCCGTCTTGACGCCGAGGAATTTATGACGGATGTCCTGGGCATTCGCGAGACTGATCACGCGCTCCACGCGGTCGAAGCTCTGGATGCCTTCCGTGACCCGTTTCAGGATGCCGAAATTGACATCCGTGAAAAGGTCGTCGGTCGACATCGCGACCGCGATCATCTGATCGGAGCCGTACTTTTCGCGGTATTCCTGGTAGTACTTGTAATCGGCGGACTTCTTGATGAAAAGAGGCTCGATGGAGGGATCGACCTTGAGACGCAGGACCGCATTCCCCATGATGAAAAGGCTTGCGACCATGGCAAGCAGCATGGGCCAGCGGTAGCGGTCAATGAATTCAGCTAATTTGCGGAACATGGCAGTTATTTTATCATAGAAGGCGAGGCTCCGGCCCTTCTCAACCCGCTCCGATCTTCACAAGTTTCCGTTTCGATGACACGCCGCCGATGATCGCGACATGACTTTTGGGAACATGGAAATGTTCCGCGAGGAGACGGACCACGGCTTCATTGGCGCGGCCTTCGATCGGGGGCACTTTGACCTGGATCCGGAACCCGCCGCCCGCAATGGCTTCGACCCGATCCTGTTTCGCGTTCGCCTTGACCGTCACCGAAACTTTCACACCCTCTGTCTCCGTCGTTTTTAAACAGCGCGCCTTCAAAAACCCGTTGTTGGGCGACGGGAATCTTGCCGCCAAAATTATCCGTTGGGAACCTGGCCGTTTCTACGTTAGAATTCCCGGAATGAAACGAAGTTCCCCAATGAAGTTCAAAATCCTTTTCGGACTGGTCGTTTTGGGAGCGGTCGTAATCCCGGTTGTTTTCTTCGCCGCGAAAAAGCGTCCGGCGGAGCCCAAAGGAACGCCATCCGTCATCGAATTCCGTTTCAGCCTCCCCCAAGGCTATCAATTCACTCCCGAGGCCCCTTACAAGCTGACCTGCGGAACGGACAACCCCGGCGTGGCCGCATTCGGCAAAGCCTGCGGCAGCGATTTTTCCCCTTTCAACCCGCCTTATAAAATTCCGTTCATGGCTAATCCCGGGAAGGCCACGGTCTCATTCAAAGGGGTCTTTTATTACTGCGAAAAAGCGACCGGTATGTGTTTTTATGAAACCTTCGAGACCTCACTCCCTCTGACCGTGGAGGGAAACGCCCCGCTCACCATCTCCCGCATCTGGAATCTCTGGCCCAGCAAAAAACCAACCGAGGGCTAGGGACCTGCGGCAAGATTCAGGGAACCTTCTGCCGAAGATTCGCACCCTGGGCTCCGGGCCCCGGGCTCCAGGCTACATCCCCAAGTTTGGGATACTTGCCATCTTTGTCGGACAGGATGAACTCCCGGTCCAGCACCGGCCACGGAATCGCAAGCTGCGGGTCATTCCAGATTATCCCGCGCTCATGGGCCGGTGAGTAATAATCGGAACATTTATAGAAAAACTCCGTCCCCTCCTCCAGCACGCAGAAACCGTGCGCGAAACCTTTCGGGATGTAGAACATCTTCTTGTTCTCCGCGGAGAGGATGAGCCCGAAATGCTTGCCGAAGGTTCCGGAGCCCTCGCGGAGGTCCACCGCAACATCGAAAACCGAACCCCGCGTCACCCGAAGCAGTTTGGCCTGCGCCTTCGGGGCGATCTGGAAATGAAGTCCGCGCAGGACCCCCTTCCGGGATGAGCTGTAATTATCCTGCACGAACTCGTCCGTGATCCCGTTCTGCGCGAACAGGTCCCGCCGGTAGCTTTCGAAGAAATAACCGCGCGCGTCATCGAACACCTTCGGTTCGATAATAATCAAGCCGTCAATCTCTGTGCGAATAAAGTTCATTGGCTCCTTAACGGGACTCGTTCCCCGGGACGAAACGTTCATTTACATCTTTGAAATCCACGGACCCCAAGGCACCCCCGCTTTTGTTTTTATATGGTCAGGCGTTCGATCTCTTCCGCGACACGGATGAGATCGAATGGTTTCTGAAGGAAGGAGTCGCGCCCCAGCGATTCGGCTTCATCCATCAGGTTCTGGTCCACGTAGCCCGTCACCATGACCGTTTTGGTTTTGGGGCATTTCTCTTTCGACGCCTTCAGGACTTCGATCCCTGAGGCGTCCGGAAGTTTCACATCGATGAAAACGATTTCAGGCTGCATCTCTTCGAGGATCCGGATTCCCTGCTTCGCCGTATCGGCAGTCCGGACCACATACCCCTCTTCCTCGAGAAACCCTTTCACTTCCTCGACGATCCCCGCTTCATCATCCACGATCAGAATCTTCTTCATGGCCTGTATGATACTCCATCCCCGCGCTCCGGTCCAAGGGCCGCCTCACGGCCGGTTCGGCCGATTCCGCGCTCCGGGATCTTGCCGCGGGAACCGGCTTGACCTTCGGAGCCTCTTCGTAAACGGGGAGCGTCAGCGTGAACGTCGTCCCTTCACCAACCTTTGATTTCACGGCGATGGTTCCCCCGTGCAGTTCAATGATGTATTTGCACATGTAAAGGCCGAGGCCGGAACCCTTGCCGGACGGTTTTGTCGTGAACCCGTAATTGAAGATCTTTTTCCGGACTTCCTCCGTCATGCCGCCACCGTTGTCCGTGAAATAGATCGCGACCATCTTGGGGTTCTGCGCGTCGGGTTCCGCACGCACCGCGATCTTCCGGTGACGTTTGCCCGCCATGGCGTGGTAGGCGTTGATGAACATATTAAGAAAAACCTCCTGAAGCCGTTCGAGGTCCCCCCGGATGAGCGGGATACTGCCCGGCACGTTGAAATCCACCTCCGTCCCGGACAGGTTATCCAGATAGGTCTGGAACTGGACAAGCGGCAGGGTCTCTTCGAGTATCAGCTTGAGCGAGAGCGGCTCGAACTTGCCCTTTTCCGATTTCTTGAGAAGTCCCGTCAGCGTATTCACCACCGCCTTGATACGCTCGACGTTCTTTTCCATCTTGTCGAAAACATCAGCGATCTCGGCCACCTTCACATCGGGATCCTTCCTGTATTTCAGGATCGCCCGCGACACATTCATCGAAAGGATCGTAAGAGGGTTGTTGACCTCGTGCCCGACGGACGCCGCGAGGCGCCCCAGGGTCGCCATCTTCTGTTCGTGGATCAGCTGCGCCTGCGCGTCCTGGAGCTGTTTGTTCGCGCCTTCCGCTTCATCCAACGCCCGCTCAAGCAGCCCGCGCGAACGTTCGAGCTGCTCGTTGATCTGTTCGAGATCGAGCGAGCGGCGTTTGGTCTCGTCATAGAGTCTCGCGTTCTCGATCGCGATGGCGGATTCCTGGGCAAGCGTGCAAAGGAGGTTCAGGTCTTCGGTCGAATAGTATTCCCCCGATTTCTTTTCGCCGAGCAAGAGAATGTTTTTCAGCTCCCGCCCCAGGAAGCTCGGTACGCAGCAGGTCGTCTGAAGGTACATCATGCGATCGCGGATCGCCTCGTAATCCCAAACGGATCCCTCCGTTTTCTTCCGCCGGTACTTTACGTCTTCGATCTTTTCCCGGATGCGTTCAATATCGACCGATTCTTTGTGGTGCGCAATGTAGTCGATGAGGGGGTCGTCCTCATTCAGAACCAGCGAGTAGAACTTCTTGTCGTAACCGCGCTGGTAGGCAAGGTTGAAATCATTGCTTTTCGGATCGCGGATCAGCACCGCGGCATTGCGAACACGCATCTTCATCGTCACGAAGTGGATGACGAGACCCAGCAAGCGTTCAAGCGACTCGATATTTGACATCCCGCGCGATGCGTCTTTCAGGAGCTTGTGATAATCATGTTTTTTCCGGAACAGGAACCTGTCCGTAAGGTTAGCCAGCAGCTTCCGCGCCGGATCGAATCCGAGCACCACAAGGAACATGACCGCGAACCGGGCCCAATAGATCTGGATTCCGGAATACGGATCGAGAAGCTTCTGAATGCCGAAGGTACCGAGAAGCAGGACCAGGGACATGAAGCCCCAAAGCCCCGCGAAGATCACCGTATTCCTCAGAAGTTTTTCGATATCCAGGAAACGATACCGGGAAATCGAGCACATCGCAACGAAGCTGAAGAGCGCCACGCCGTAGGGGCCGTAAGGAAAAGGGAAAAACCCGAGGCCGTAGACAGGCAGGAAACAACCGATCCCGCCCAGATATCCGAGCAGGTTCGCGCCCGTGAAGAACAGGGCCTGTTTTTTCCGGGCTCCTTCAAAGCTCAGCGCGGCCCTGATCAAAATGGTATGGGTGTAGAAGACCGTCACGCAAGAGAAACCGAACCAGGCCGTGTATAACTTCCCGGCATCCGGAAAAAAAGGGAACCCGAACTTGGACGAGACCCCCGAAAAAAAGAGTTGGGGAAAGAAAAGAATGACCGCCAGAAAAAAAAGGGTGCTGATGTCAAAGGCGCGAACCACCGGCGTCGTCTCTTTCCGACCGACATAAACGCACGTGAAATGCAGGAAAAAGACGGGGATCAGGGCGGCGCCGGCATGGAAAAGCTGGCTAAAAAAAAGCGAGGCCGCCGGATCCCGGACGGTCGTCGCCAGCAGAACGAAGATCGCCCAGAAAACGATGGCGCTCCCGTAGTGGACGAACTTGCGAATGATGACCTGATTGCTGCCGCGGTAAAAAACGATCCCCACGAGGGTCAGATTGACTAGGGCGGTAAAGAAAGTGGCAAACTGGTAATGATTAGCGGGGCTCATGAGAAAAAAGACGCCTTAAAGCTTTCCAGGGAAACAAGGCTCTGGTCTCGTTCATGCACACAACATAAGATTCCCCTACCTTGCGGACATGGTTCCTTTCTTCTCCCGGGAGCCACGTGTACTGAAGCGGGATGTACAGGCAAAGAGCGAAAAGGAATCCCAGGATCGAGTTAAGAATAAGCGGAATGCTCAGGACCTCCAGGAAAATAGCCGCGCAAATCGGATGATGGATGTACCTGCAGGGCCCAAGGCGGATCACGCCCTCTTTGCTCGCTTTCCCGGCGCCGATCGCATGGACGGCCCACTGGCTTCCGAGCGCCTTCATCCCCCACCACCGCAAGCGGAAGGAAACGGCATAAAGGATCACTCCGATCACCGTAATAGCCAGGGAAAGCGCGGGTCGGAAGATGAACCCCTCCGCACAGCTCAGAAAACAAAGAACAATGTAGGCCGGCGTTGTCGCGATAAGGGTCCAGTCGCCGTGCAACTCGCACGGACGCCGTTCCTTGGGCGTGTAAAACGTTTCCCACACCCTCTCAAATGAATGGAGGACAATGAAGACGAGAAAAAAAAGACGGAAAGTTCCTTTTTCGGAGAGGGCAAAGAAAATGCCGGCAAAAAACGGGACCCCCACCGCGCCCAAAAATGCCGGGGCCTGGATCCAGGATGTTTTTTTTGACATGATTTCAATCCCTCCGATGGTAGTCGGGGATCACGGCTAATATTTCCCCAGGGACCGGGGCGAACCCATTACGCAGGGAATCCACGAATACGACCGCATACCCGGTCCTGCAAAAGAGATCGCCGCTGTTTTTCCGGTAGAACGAAACGATCATATCGAAACTGACGCGACCGATCTTGCCGACCGTCAACCGGGCCTCGATCGAATCGCCAAAACTCGCCCCCGGGAACATCTCGAGATTAATCTTGCTTGCCATCATCTTGATCGGGCGGGACGACACCTCCGGAAAACTATCGATCGTTGACTGGAAAAAAGCCTCCCGGACATAATTGGTCCACTCGTCAACGACGATCAGATCCACGGTTTTTTGGGCAAGGGAGATCGCTTCTTCCCCGCTTCGCGCGACCGGCACACGGCGCCTTGTTTTTTCAGCAACTGCCCGACCGAACATGTCACAAGGTCTTTGTCATCGACAAGGAGGATCGTTTTGGGCATCGGGGTACCCTCCTCTTCACTTTTGTATCGGTCTTTTGCGATTTAACTGTAGTAGGAGGGCCCGGTTAGGCGGGGCAAAGACGCTATCGTGACGGGAGCAAAAAGGTCACGATCGCGGGAATCGGATCACAAACACAGAACCCTTCCCGGGTTCAGACTGGGCCGTAATCGAAGCCCCGTGACGTTTGAGGATTCCGAAGCTCACGGAAAGACCGAGACCGGTCCCTCCCCCCACATCTTTAGTCGTAAAGAAGGGGTCAAAGATCTTCTTAAGGTTCTCCTTTGAGATACCGATGCCGTTATCGGTCACGCGAAGCTCAACCGCCTCCCCCGCCTCTTGTATGCCAACCACGATCTTTCCCGTACGCTTCGCGGCCAGGATAGCATCCTTCGCATTCACGAGGAGATTCGTAAAAACCTGTTCCAGCTCGCCGGAGATCCCTTTTACGGGAGGCGTGTCCACAAGCTCGGTCTCGATCGTGATATTCTCCTGCTGGAACTGGAACTTGAGGAGGGCAACCGTGCTTTTCACAACCTCCCGAAGGTCCGTGTCCTTCAGCGGGGATTCTTCCGCGGTCTTCCGGGCGTATTTCATGAGCTTCTGCACGATCCCCTGACAGCGCTTCGCCCCCTCCTCGATCAGCGAGATCGATTCCATATCGTCTTCCCCCGCACTCATGCGGAGGATCTGGGCATTGGTGAGCACCGCCGTAAGCGGATTATTGATCTCATGCGCCACGCCGCCCGCGAGTGTGCCGAGCGTGGCAAGCTTCTCGGCCTGCACAAGCTGTTCCTGCATCTTCGCGAGTTCACGCGTCCGCTGATCCACCCTCTCTTCCAGGACCTGGTTCCAAAGCTGAAGTTCATCGCTCAGTTTCCGGATATCCTCAAACCGCACCGAATTCGAAAGGGCAATCGTGACGGGCACCTTGAGACGGTTCAGGAAGTGAATCTCGTTAAATCCGTAGCGGCGCAGGTTGCTTTTTCGGCCGAGATTCGCAAAGCCGATAAGCCGCCCTCCCAGAACAAACGGTAAAATGACCTGAGACTGTGTTTCCGCAAAAAACGACTCCAGCTCGGATTTAAATCCTCCCACCGCCGGATCGCTCACAACAAGCGTTCCGACCACGGCCCCGTCCGTCGCGGTCAGCCACTCCAGGAGCGGGCTATGCCCCACGACCGGGCGAAGGTTCCGTATTCCCTTTGCGATCGCGGGAAGGAATCTCTTGGTCGAATCGTCATAAAGATAAACGGAAAGGCGGCGGACAAAAAGCTCGTGGCGCAGCAGGCGCGCGAAGCTTTGGAGGAGGTCCCGGAGATTCTTCAGATGCACGAGCTCGGCCGAAAAGCGCTCGAGGACGGCCATCAGGTTCGTATGCTGCCGTTGAAAAAGTTTCCCCAAACGCGGCTGGACCGCCCGATAGTAGAAATAGAACACAAAGAGCATCGCGAGAAAATAAAGGCTCGCGGCCAACGGACTGAGGTCCGCCATCATCGGCTGTATCGTATAAATGATACCGGCGAACGGAAGCACCGCGACTGCGCTCGTCGTAACCCACATCACCGTCATGTGAATCGCGGTCTCGATATCCATGAGACGGTAGCGGA
>MWBI01000134.1 GCA_002068945.1 Candidatus Omnitrophica bacterium ADurb.Bin314 | reverse complement strand
CCACCACTACAAGAAGGAGATCCTCGGTCCTGAGCCACCGGACCGCGAAGTTCGTTATGATCCCGCCGAGGATTCCGCCCAGCGAGCCGCCGCTGATGATAAGCCCGAAGAGGCGTTTCGCCTCTTCGGGCCTGAAGATATCGTTTGCCAGAATCCAGAACTGCGTGGTGATCATGGCCGAAAAGGCCGATTGCCAGATATAGAAAGCTGCGGACACGTAGGGAAGGTTCCTGCGCGCAAAGAACCAGAAGAGGAGGAGGGTTCCGATCAGGAATCCGAGGACCGCGGGATAAAGAACCTTATGGGAAAGGCGGCGGGCCGCCAGCGAATAAAGCCAGACGACGGCGATAAGGAAGAGCCCTTCTCCGATATTCACGTAGCGGAGCTTGTCGGCGCTGAACTCGGAAAGAAAGAGAGAGCTTCGGACCGGCTTCAGGATATAGATCGTCGAAATCGTGAGGAGAAAATAGCAGAACATCAGGAAGGTCTTTGTGCGCTCCCCGGGATGGACCTCTGCAAAGGGCCCGACAAGCCGGGAAAAAACCCTTGAAAAAAATCCGCTCACCGCACCTCTCCTTTTTCAAAGGCACCCTCAAAGAACCTGATCTCGGGCGCGAGGCCCTCCTCCAACGTGATACCCATAACATCAAAAGAGACCGGGGGGTCCTGGAGCCTCTTGTCCTTGAGGTACCAGGCGGCAAGCTTCACGAGCTTCACCTGTTTCCGGAGATCCACGGCTGCCTCGGGTGATCCGAATCCTTTTCCGCTCCGGGTCTTCACCTCCACAAAATGAATCCGTCCCGCCTTTTCGGCAACGAGATCGATCTCTCCGAGGGCGCACCGATAGTTCGCCTGAAGGACCTTAAAACCTTTTTTCCTGAGATATTCCGCCGCACAGACCTCCCCTCGATCCCCGACGGAATAACGGAACGGTTTCGGGTTCGGGGCGATCTTCATGTGAGAGCTTTTTCAAACGGCCCTTTTTCCGAGAACGCGACCGGCGCAAAACTACGCCGGTGGACGGGACAGGGGCCGAATGCCTGCAGGGCTTCCAGATGCTCGGCGGTCCCATAACCCTTGTGCGCGTGGAATGCATAAGCGGGATAAAGACCGTGGAGATGCTTCATCCACCGGTCACGGAACACCTTTGCGACAATCGAAGCGGCCGCGACCGAGGCCGATTTTTGATCCCCGCTGACAATGCCACGTTGCGGAAGGGGGAGGTCCAGGCGGAGCGGACCGTCGATAAGGACAAACGCCGGGGTATGGGGAAGCGCAAGGACGGCCCGCTTCATGGCAAGGCGCGTGGCTTCATAGATATTGATTGTATCGATCGTTCTTTCGTCCGCCGTGCCCACACCGACAAGGGCATGACGCACGATCTTGAGAAACAGTTTTTCGCGGGAGACGGGTGAGAGTTTCTTGGAGTCATTGATTCCCGCGAGCTCATTGGCCCTCTCCAGGATCACAGCCGCCGCGACAACCGGCCCCGCAAGCGGTCCCCGGCCGGCCTCATCCACTCCGGCCATCCATCCCGAAGCAAGGATATCCCGGTCAAACTCGAGGAGCCTTCCGAGACACTCGCGACGGGCCGTTTCCCTTGAAGAACTTTCTCCCTTGGAGAAAGAGGGCGCCTCATTCGCACTCCCGTCTCTCTCATACTCATTGACCGGCAGGTCTTTCACTCTTTTCACCCCAAAACCGCGACATCCGTTCACGGCTCATTCGCGGGGTTCGTCATAACGAACCCCGAAGCGATTACTTTTTCTTCTTGAAGTGATAGAGCTTTGCGCGGCGGGCCTTTCCCTTCGAAGCGACCGTGATCTTCTCGATCGACGGCGAGTAGAGCGGGAAAAGCTTCTCGACCATGTCTCCGTAGCTTTCCTTGACGACCGAAAAACTCGCGTTGGCGCCGCGGCCCTTTTTGCGGATGCAGATGCCCTCAAAAAGCTGAAGGCGGGACTTGTCGCCTTCCTTGACCTTGATATGGACCTTCAGCGTGTCCCCGACGCGGAACCCGGGAATCTTCTTTGACTCAAGCTCTTTCTCGATCAATTTTATTTTGCCCATGATTTTCTCCTTGAAGATGTTAACAGATCAGGCCGTCTTTCCTTCGTGACCTTCTCGGCCTCTTTTTTTCGCCAGGCCTCGACTTCTTTGTGATGCCCCGACACCAGCACGTTGGGCACCTTCCACCCCCGGTATTCCCGGGGCCGTGTGTACTGCGGATGCTCCAGCATGCCGCATTCAAAACTTTCGCGAGCGAGCGATTCTTCGTTCCCGATAACCCCCGGGACCAGCCTCGCGACCGCCTCGATCACGCAAAGGGCCGGCGCCTCGCCGCCCATCGTGATAAAATCCCCGACCGAGATTTGCTGGTCGACCAGGTGGTCCTTCACGCGCTGGTCGACGCCTTCGTAGTGGCCCGCGATCAGCACAAGATGCTTCTTCTTCGCGAGCTTGCGCGCCAGCTTCTGGCTCATCGGTTCGCCCTGCGGGTCCAGAAGCACTACAAATCCTTTCGGGGCGACCGCTTCCACGCATTCAAAGATCGGCTCGGGCTTCATGACCATCCCGGCCCCTCCCCCGAACGGTTTGTCGTCCGCGGTCTTGTGCCGGTCATGCGTCCAATCCCGGAGATCGTGGACCCGAACCTTCACAAGCCCGCGATCCTGTGCCTTTTTCAACAAGGACTCGCCCAGCGGGCTTTTAAAGAACTCCGGGAAAAGCGTCACCACATCTATGGATAGCACGCTGCGATCCCGGAGGCGGTTATTTCGCGGCTTTGGCTTTTTTCTTCTGCCGGCGGATAAGGCTCTTCAGGGCCTCGCTTACCCGGGCGCCGTTCTTGACCCAATACTCGAGACGCGCTTCCTTGAGCGACAGTTTCTCCTGCTTCGGAAGCGGATCGTAATAACCGATCTCCTCGATAAAGCGCCCGTCGCGGGGCGATTTGGAGTCGCACACCACCACGCGCCACTTGGCCTTGTCCTTCGTGCCGAACCGTTTCATTCTGATCTTGACTGACATTTCTGCTCCTTGGTTTTTAACGCGGAACGTCCAGCGTTTGATTTTTACTCCATCCGCTTTTCGCTCTGCGATTCTTTTGATTATTCTTTTTCTCTCCGGACCTGAGCCCCGAGCGAGTTCAGTTTCATCTCCAGATTCTCATACCCGCGATCCAGGTGATAGATGCGCTGGACTTCTGTCTCCCCTTGCGCCACGAGGGCCGCCAGAACGAGCGCCGCGCTTGCGCGAAGGTCGGACGCCATCACGGGCGCCCCGCTCAGTTTTTTCACGCCGTGCACAATCGCGCTCGCACCCTCCAGAAAAATCTTGGCGCCCATACGACCGAGTTCCGGGACGTGCATGAACCGGTTCGGATAGATTTTTTCCGTGATAATGCTGATCCCCGGCGTCACGGTCATAAGCGCCATTGCCTGGGCCTGCAAATCCGTCGGGAACGCCGGATAGGGCAGGGTCGTCACATCGACCGGCCGGAGCTTCCCCGTCCGTTTCACGCGTACTGCGTTCTTGTATTTCTCGACCTTCATGCCGGCCTGATGGAGCTTGTCGATCACGGCGTTCAGATGCGCCGGCTCCATCTTCCGGATCAGAACATCGCCGTTCGTGATCGCCGCGCCGAACATATAGGTCCCCGCCTCGATCCTGTCCGGAATCACGCGATAGCTCACACCACGCAATTTTTTCACGCCTTCAACCTCGATCCTCGGCGAACCATCCCCCTGTATCTTTGCGCCCATCTTTCTCAAAAAATTCGCCAGATCGACCACTTCGGGTTCGCAGGCCGCATTCTCGATCACCGTCCGCCCGGCCGCGAGCACGGCAGCCATCAGCACGTTGTCCGTCGCGAGCACCGAAGATCCGTACCCGCCGCCGAGATAGATCTCGGTCCCGCGAAGCGATTTCTTCGCTTTTGTCCGCACATAACCGTGATCAATCTCTATCTCGGCTCCAAGGGCTTCGAGACCTTTCAGGTGAAGATCGATCGGCCGCGGGCCGATCGCGCATCCCCCCGGGAGCGAAACCTCGGCCTCCCCGAGCCTCGCGAGCAACGGACCCAGCACACAAACTGACGCGCGCATGGTCTTGACCAGTTTATAAGGCGCGAACGGTTTCAGATTGTTCCCCGGCCTGATCTTGAGAACGCCGTTCTCGAGGATCGCTTTGGCCCCGAGAGACCGGATGAGCCTCACCATGGTCTGGACGTCCCACAGGTCCGGGACGTTCTCGATTATCGACTCCCCTTCGGACAGAAGCGCTGCCGCCATGATCGGCAAAACCGCGTTCTTGGACCCCGAAACTTCGACCTCGCCGATCAGCCGGGCGCCGCCTTTAATGATAAGTTTTTCCATTCAGTCCTTCATTAATCCGGGCCATGACAACCCTGTCAAAGCCTAAATAGTCTTTAAAGCGCAGAATATTATCATAACCCGCGCCCTGAAGCCACTTTGAAACCTGATCCGCCTGCCCCGCCCCCGCTTCGAGGGCTAAAAATCCGCCCGGTTTCAGATATCTCCTGGCCTCAGGAATGATTCTCCGGTAGAAATCAAAACCATCGGTCCCGCCGTCAAGGGCCAGCCGGGGCTCAAACGCAAGCTCCGGCTGGAGATTCCGGAAATCGCCCTCACTCAGGTACGGCGGGTTCGAGACTACCACATCCCAGGGCTCTTCACCGGCAAACGCCCCGAAAAGATCCCCCCGCTTCAGTAGCGCCCTGTTCTCCAGACCGTAACGCCCCAGGTTCCTTCGGGCAATCCCGAGAGCCTCCTCCGAAATATCCGACAACGTCCCTTTTGAAAGGGGGAACTTCCTCATAAGGGCAATCGCGATCGCTCCGGACCCGGTCCCGAGGTCCAGGAACGAAAACTCCCGCTCGGGCGCAAGTTGTTTCGCAAGCGCTTCAACGAGAATCTCGGTCTCGGGTCTCGGTATCAGGCAACGGTCACTGACCTCGAGAATTTCCTCTCCGAAACAGGCTTCGCCGAGAAGATACGCGAGCGGCTTACGAGTCTTGCGTTCTTCGACAATCCTCAAAAAATGCCGCTCTGCTTCCGGAGCGACTTCTTTTGCCGCGTCCAGAAACAAAGCGGCTTTGGAAGCCTTCAGGACATTTTCCAGAATCCGTTCCGCTTCCTCTTTCGCTTCCCCGATCCCGGCGCGCGCCAACGCGTCGCGTCCCGCGGCAAGGAGCGCCGCTCTTGTCATCGCCATATCATCCGTTCGTCAGTTTGCGGACCTTTTCATCTTCCGCGAGCGCTTTCACAACCTCTTCCAGCTTCCCTTCCATGATCACGGGAAGATTGTGAACCGTGAGCCCGATCCGGTGATCCGTCAGGCGCTGGTCCGGATAATTATAGGTCCGTATCTTGCCTGACCGGTCGCCCGAGCCGACCTGGTCCTTGCGGTTTTTCGCGATCTCGGCTTCCTGTTTTTCCTTCTGGAACTCGTAAATCTTCGCACGCAGCACGCGCATTGCCTTGGCCTTGTTCTTGTGCTGGGACCGCTCGTCCTGGCACGCGACAACGAACCCCGTCGGGATATGCGTGATCCTCACGGCCGATTCGGTCTTGTTCACGTGCTGTCCGCCGGCCCCCGACGCGCGATACACGTCGATCTTGAGATCGTTCGGCTGGATGTCGATCTCGGTCTCGTCCGCTTCCGGCAACACCGCGACCGTCACGGCCGAAGTGTGGACTCGTCCGCTCGCTTCGGTTTTGGGAACGCGCTGCACCCGGTGGATTCCGCTTTCGTACTTGAATAGGCTGTAAGCGTGTTCGCCCGTCACGCCAAAAACAACTTCCTTCAATCCTCCGATTCCGGTCGGGCTCAGATCCATCACTTCGGTCTTCAGCCCGTGCCCGGCCGCGAACTGCGAATACATACGATAGAGGTCCGCCACGAAAAGAGCGGCCTCTTCCCCGCCCGTTCCGGCGCGGATTTCGATGATCACGCTTCGCGCGGCATCCGGCTCGCATCCTTCTAGGATAAGATTCTCCAGCTCGAGGTTGGTCTTCTCGATCTGGCCGTCAAGACTGACAACCTCTTCCTCGATCAGCCCTCGCATGGCCGGGTCTTCCTGGCCGCGCTCAAGGTTCGTTCTCAGTTCGGCCTGTTCCGTCTCAAGCTTCCGGTATTTCCGGAAGCCTTCGACGATCGGACGAAGCTGCGCGAGCTCCTTGCTCAGCTTCTGCAGCTGCGCGGTATCGCGGGCCGTTTCCGGCTGCGCGAGCAGGGCCTCGACCGCTAGGAAACGGGTCTCGGCTTTTTCAAGTCGTTCACGGATTCGCATGGCGGTCACCACCCGTCACGAAGACGCGCGCCACATAAAAATCCATTCTTGTGGCTTCGCGGCCTTGCGGCTTGTGTTCTTACTTCCCTTCCGCCTTGACCTTGTCCCTGAGGGCCTGGAGATTCGCCTTCCTCATGTCCGCCGCTTTCGCGCGCAGTGCCGACACGGGGGCGGCCTTCGTCGATTTCTTGGCGCCGACGATCTTGTCCTGGAACTTCTTCTTGAAACGGTCAATGCGACCGGCGGTGTCCATCAGCTTCTGTTTACCGGTAAAGAACGGATGGCAGGCCGAGCAAACATCGACCTGGATACGCGGCATCACGCTCCGCGTCCTGATGGAGTTGCCGCAGGCGCAGTCGATGGTGCTGGGTTGATAGTTCGGGTGAATGTCTTTTTTCATTTTTATTTCTCCGCTTGGTTCATTTTAAGAAGGAATTCCGCGTTCGATTTGGTCTTGCGCAGACGGTCGACCAGAAGCTCCATGGCCTCGGTCGGATTAAGCTCGTTCAAGACTTTCCTGAGGATCCAGACGCGGTTGAGCTCGTCGGCTGGCATCAGGAGGTCTTCCTTACGCGTGTTCGACTTTTTGACGTCGATCGCGGGATAAATCCGGCGCTGGAAGAGGTTCCGGTCAAGCTGGAGCTCCATGTTTCCGGTGCCCTTGAACTCTTCGAAAATAACCTCGTCCATGCGGGACCCCGTGTCGACGAGCGCCGTCGCGATGACGGTCAAGCTGCCGCCTTCCTCGACATTACGCGCCGAACCGAAAAAGCGTTTCGGTTTATGGAGCGCGTTGGAGTCCACACCGCCCGAGAGGATCTTCCCGGAGTGCGGCGCGACCGTGTTATAGGCGCGCGCGAGACGGGTGATCGAGTCGAGCAGGATAATCACGTCGCGTTTGTGCTCCACGAGACGTTTCGCCTTCTCGAGCACGATTTCGGCGACCTGCACGTGGCGGTCCGCGGGCTCGTCAAAGGTCGAAGCGATGACCTCGCCCTTCACGGAGCGCTGCATGTCCGTCACTTCCTCGGGACGTTCATCGATCAAAAGCACGATCAGGTACGCGTCCGGATGGTTCGTCGTGATGGAGTTGGCGATCTTCTGGAGGAGGATTGTCTTGCCGCTGTAGGGCTGCGCGACGATCATCCCGCGCTGACCGAAACCGACGGGTGTGAGGAGGTCCATCACGCGCGTCGAGACCTCTTCTGTCACCGTCTCGAGTATGATCCGTTTGTTCGGATAGAGCGGAGTCAGGTTGTCGAAGGCGATCTTGTCCTTCGCGTTGTCCGTCTCCTCGAAATTGATCAGCTCGACCTTGAGCAGGGCGAAATACCGTTCTCCTTCTTTCGGAGGACGGATCAGGCCGCTCACAACATCGCCGGTCCGCAGGTTGAAACGGCGGATCTGGCTCGGGCTGACGTAGATATCATCCGGCGACGGCAGGTAATTATAGTTCGGGGAACGGAGGAACCCGAAGCCGTCCTCGAGAATCTCCAGGACGCCCTCTCCGAACATGAGCCCCGATTGCTGGGCCTGCGCCTGGAGAATCTTGAAGATCAGATCCTGTTTCTTGAGACCCGAGGCATTCTCGACGTTCAGCTTATGGGCCATCTCCTGGAGTTTCGCGATCTTCGCCTTCCTCAGCCCGACCACGTCGAGTGGTTTCTCGCCGGCCTTTTGCTGCCGCATCGCCTTTTCGAGCGCCTCGCCGTTGATCTGCGCGTCATCGTCGCGCATCTGCGGCCTCGGCTGCCTCGGAGCGCCGTGGTGATCGTCACTTCTCCGATTGTGTGGATGGTGATTCCGTTCTTTTTGCATCATTGGGTCACTCCCCTTGCCCCGTCAGAAGCCCAAATGCATCTAACGGTTGGTTGTACTTCTGTTAGTTACTTTTTAAATAGACCTTCAGGTCACCGGTCGTAAAAACGGGCCGGCTTCTGGCGCCTTAAAAGCGCGAGACGTTCCCATAAACGCTTCGCGCTTTTTCCGGTTTTTGATTCAGAACCTGAGTTATCGATCACAAAATCCGCTTTCGCGGCCTTCAGGGATTCTTTCATCTGGGCCTTTTCGCGCGCCTTGATCTGGACCGGTGAGAAACCTTTGCTTTTCAGCCGGGCCATCCTGGTCGACGGCTTGCAGGTCACGACGACCGTCCAGTCGCAGAGGCCTTCAAAACCAGCTTCGAAAAGAAGCGGCACTTCCACGATCATAACTTTCCTTTTCGCGGCAGCGGCCATTTTCCTGATCTCCCGGTACACGTACGGGTGGACCAGGGCTTCCAGCCGCTCCCTCTTTGCCGGATCGGCAAAAACCTTTTCGGCGATCTTTTCCCGGTGAAAATATCTCCCGCATCCGCTGAGCGCCTCCGGGAAAAGCGCGGCGATCTTTTTAAAGAGCGGACTGCTTTTCCTGAGAGCCGCGTGAGCAACCTTGTCGGCATCGATCGTCGCCGCCCCGAGACCCCGGAAAGCCTTCGCGACCGTGCTTTTCCCGCTCCCGAACCCGCCGGTCAGACCAACGATCAGTTTTTGTACCATGAATCTCCCGCGGCCACGTCTGCCTTGAGCGGCACCTTCAGCGCGTAAGCGCCCTCCATCTCTTTTTTGACCATCCGTCCGAGCGCCTCAACGCCGGCGGCCGGCACATCAAAGACAAGTTCGTCATGGACCTGCATGATCATCAATGCTTCGCTTTTTTCGCTCTCCAGAAGGCCCTGGACCCTGATCATCGCGAGCTTGATCAGATCCGCCGCTGAACCTTGCAGGGGTGCGTTGATCGCGGCGCGCTCGGCATAATTCCTGAGTGCGACGTTCGACGAACGGAGATTCGGGAAATAGGACCTCCGGCCGAGGATCGTCGTAAGGTAACCAGCCTTCCTGGCCTGTTCCTTCTGCGATTCGAGGAAATCCCTCACCTTCGCGTAGCGTCCGAAATAATTCCGGATGAAGGCATCGGCTTCCTGGATTGAAATCTGGAGGTCCTGGGAAAGCCCGAAGCTCGTTTTCCCGTAAAGGACGCTGAAGTTGATCGTCTTCGCGACGTTGCGCATTTCGCGCGTCACGTCCTTTTCCCTCACATCGTACAGAAGCGTCGCCGTGAACGCGTGGATGTCGCGATCCTCCTCGAACGCCTTCACAAGATTCGGCTCCTCGCAAAAATGCGCGAGGATCCGGAGCTCGATCTGTGAATAGTCGGCGGAGAGAATCTTCCCCGTCTTGCGACGGGAGACGAAAGCTTTCCGGATCAGGCGCCCGGCCTCGGTCTTGACCGGGATATTCTGAAGATTCGGCTCCGAACTCGACAGACGCCCCGTGTCGGTCGTGGTCTGGTGATAGGACGTGTGCACGCACCCCGTCTCCGGATTCACCATTTCCGGAAGCGCGTCAAGATACGTGGACCGCAGCTTCGCGCGTTCCCGGTATTCCAGAACGAGACGCGGAAGCTCATGTGAAAGCGCGAGCTTTTCGAGCACGCTCGCATCCGTTGAGTAGCCGGTCTTCGTCTTTTTCATCGACGGAATCTTCTTTTTAACGAAAAGAATCTCCGCCAGCTGTTTCGGCGAATCGACATTGAATTCTTCGCCCGCCTCGGCGTGGATTTTCTGCAGAAGACCGTCTATCTCCTCGCCCGTTTTCCGGGAAAGCTGTCCGAGAAGGACGGTGTCAAGCGCGACGCCGTTTGTCTCCATCTTCCCGAGGATACCCGCGAGGGGCAGTTCGACTTTTTCATAAAGTCCGGCCAAATCCAGCTCCGCGAGTTTCCTTTTGAGGACCGGCGCGAGCCGCAGAACGCAGTCGGCGTCCTCGCAGGCGTATTCCGTGATCTTTTCGAGCGGGACTTCGGCCATGCTGATCCGGGTCTTCCCCTTTCCGATCAACGTCTCGACCGGAATCTTTTTGACGTTCAGGTGTTCGAGTGAAATGTCATCCAGGTTATGATTGCGCTTGATCGGATCGATCAGATAGCTCGCGATCATCGTGTCGAACCGGACGCCGCGGAGCTCGATGCCGTGGCGCGCCATGACCATGGCGTCGTATTTGATGTTCTGCCCGCACTTTCCGATCTTCGCGTCCTCGAGCACAAGCTTCAGCCCCCGGAGCACTTCCGCCAAGGGAAGACCGGGGCCCGGATGCTCTTTGCTTGCTGTCGGGACATAGAAGGCCCTGTGCGGCTCGATCGCGAAGCTCATCCCGACAAGGTGCGCGCGCATGGGGTCCGTCGAGGTCGTCTCGGTGTCAAAGCTGAATTCGCCGGACTGCTTGAGTTTCTCCGCGAGTTTTTTCAGGAGCGCGGGGTCGGTAATCACCCGATAGTCACGTTTGCTTTTGTCCTCTTCGCTCACGGCCGAGAACTGTTTCATAAGGCCACGGAACTCATACCGTTTGAAGAACTCGAGAAGCGCGGCGTCGTCCGGCGCCTGGAACCGGAGCGTTCCCCAATCGATCGCCATCTCCACATCGGTGTCGATCGTCGCGAGCGACAGGGAAAGACGGAGGTCGGCCTCGTTCTCCTTGAGGGAACTCCGGACTTTCTCGGAAGAGATCTCTCCGAGATTCTTTAAAATGCCTTCCACGGAACCGAAACGCTGCATAAGTTTTATCGCTGTCTTTTCCCCGATCCCCGGCACGCCGGGGATGTTGTCGGAAGCGTCCCCCATCAGGGCGAGCACTTCGACGATCTTGTCCGGGCCGAGCCCGTCATATTTCCTTTTGACGCCATCGATGTCATACACCAGGTTATCTTTGTGCGGCTGCAGAATCCTGACCTTTTCGTTCACAAGCTGGAAGGCGTCCTTGTCGCCCGTGACGATAAAAACCTCCAGGCCCTGCCGTTCCGCGCGTACAGCGAGGGTCCCGATCACATCATCGGCCTCAAAGCCCTGTTTTTCGAACATGGCAAGACGCGAAATCCGGCAGAATTCCTTTATCGGCTCGATCTGGCTGACGAGCTCGGGCGGCATCGGTTTGCGGTGCGCCTTGTAGTCCCTGTACCGCTCGTGCCGGAAAGTCTTCCCTTTGGGATCAAAACAGACCGCGATGAATTCGGGGCGCTGGTCTTCCACGAGCTTCCGCATCATGGTGACAAACCCGTAAATAGCGTTGGTCGGCTCTCCCCTGGAATTCGTCAGCCCCTGGATGGCATAAAACGCCCTGTAGCAGAACGAGTTGCCATCGATGAGGAAAAGCCGGCCCTGCGGGACCTTTTTCGTCATAACTTTAAAGCGGTGATTACTTTTTTAAGCATCAGGATTTTTGAGGAAAGGCCTTCTGGCTGCGGTCAAAACGTGATTTCGTTGGATTATGATCGGGAAATGATCTCGGCGGATTGAATTCGGCTTTTCCTGAAAAAAGCGGCCATAGGATAGCTATAGCCGATAGTTAGGTCAAGTTTTTATTTCTTCTTGCCGGCCGTAACGGGCTGGACCTTGGAAAGCTGGATTCCAAGCTCTTTCGGTTCTACCGCGTATTCGAGCGCGGCTTCATAGCTGATGATGCCCTGCGCGTAAAGCTGTTTCAGATGGTCGTCGAGCGTGATCATGCCGTAACGGGACCCGGTCTGGATCTCGGAAAGAACCTGATAGGTCTTGGCCTCGCGGATGAGGTTGCGGATCGCCGGCGTCGCGAACATGATCTCGAAAGCGGCAACGCGGCCCTTTCCGTCGATCTTCGGGACAAGGACCTGGGAAATCACGGCCACGATCGTGGCGGAAAGCTGGATGCGGATCTGGGCCTGCTGTTCCGGCGGGAACACGTCGATGATGCGGTCCACCGTGCGCGGCGCACCGGTCGTGTGGAGCGTCGAAAAAACAAGGTGACCTGTTTCGGCGGCGCGGATCGCGGACTCCATGGTCGCGATATCGCGCATTTCCCCGATCAGGATTACGTCCGGGTCCTGGCGGAGGGCCTTGACGATGGCTTCGGAGAAGGTCGGGACATCCTCCCCGACTTCGCGTTGAGTGACCACGGATTTTTTGTGTTTGTGCATGAATTCAACCGGGTCTTCCGCGGTGATGATATGGCGCGGAAAATTCTCGTTGATATAGTTCAGCATCGTCGCGAGCGAGGTCGTTTTCCCGGATCCCGTGGGCCCCGTCACGAGGATCAGACCGCGCGGAAGGTTCAATATCTCGATCAGCTGCTGCGGCAGCCCGATCTCCTGAAAGGAATAGAACTTCGAGGGAAGCAGGCGGAGGACCATCGCGAAATGCCCCTGCTGTTTATAGCAGGACACGCGGAAGCGGGCCTTCTCGCCGAAAGTGAAGCCGAAATCGACACCGCCAACCTCCTCGATCTTTTTCCGCTGGGCCTCGGTCGTAATTTCCTTGGCCAGCATCTCGGTATCCTGGGCCGTCAGGGGCTTGTCGTCGATCGAGACCAGATCACCGATCATGCGGAAGGTCACGGGGCGGTTGACGGTCAGGTGAATATCGGAAGCCTCGCGTTCAATCGCTTCTATGAGAATCTCTTCAATGGCCATGGTGGATTATATTTCGTCCATCCCGGAAAAAACATTAGAAAATGTACGACAGAATCCCGCCGAGAATCGTCATGATGCAGAAAGCAAGAAGGCAAAGAAGCGGCCATCCCCTGACCGTTTCCGGTATCTTCGAGAAACGCACGGCATAGCGGAGCCCCGCAAACGCCGTCAAAAAGAGAAAAAGCCCGCCGACAACGGCGCCGGCCAGCGACAGCTGAAGGGCAAGGTCTTTTGCTTCCAGGACCGCAAGCGCGATCACGGCCGCCGTCAGGTGGAAAACCCCGTCCTTTTTCTGGTACCGCCCCGCCAAAAACGCGAAACACCAGAGGACCAGAAAATCCGCGCCCCGAACGGCTGCCGCCGTCCTGTCCCATAAAAGCAGCGCATTGAATATTGTCAGGGACAGCGCCACGGTCAGGAAAAGGTCCAGCATCTCCCGCCAAACTCCGGAAAGCTCCGGGGAAACGCTTTCCCGAGGAAGAAAGGCATGCCTTCCGCGCACGGCAAAAAGGAAACCCGCTCCCGCGATGACCCAGATCCAGGCGATCATGAGGAAGCCTCCTTTTTGGCAGCGCCAAAATCCTTCCGCGGACTGCGAACCGAAGGGCGATTCCAGAGATAGACCGCGACAAACATCATCAGAAAGATCCATGCGGGGGTGACCACAAAACCTCTCGCCGGATCCAGGGCGCACGCGGAGGAAAGCGCTCCCGCAAAAACAAAAAAACCGGCGCCGGCGATCAAATGCCCGAAAAAATAGCCCGGTTGTTTTTTCGGGATCGCCGTGGTTTTGCGCGCGTTCAACACCCCCGAGGGGAATAACAGATAGACGCTGAGGACCCAGAAAGGCGCGAGGCCCGCCGCGCCCCAAAGAAGTTGCCCCCACAACGCGAGCCAGAACGGGAAAACCTGTCTCGCCCCGGCTTCGGGAAAAAACCGCCGGAGCGGCCAGAAAAAAAGAAGGGACAGCCAGTACAGTCCGGCCACCGCAGCCGCAAGACGCCAGGCGCTGACACCGGATCCCGCATACGCCATGAACGGCAGCCAGGCCAGGAGCATTCGCGAAAAAACACTATCGGGCATTTTCATCGGTAAAAGACCTTTCGGACCTTGACGGCAACCCCCGGGTTTTCCGTGAGCGTTCGCGCACTGAGGAATAGCAGGACCATCCCTGCCAGGAATACCACGAGGAAACACCACCGGAGAACCGCCGGCAGGATCTTCTTCATGATCCCTCCCCCGGCCGCGGGTGAAGCCGCGCGTTCATCCACGGGACCGTAAGGTTCGTGATCAGGATCGCGTATCCTGTCGCAGCGACAGCCGGATAATGAAGCCCCAGCCCTGCCGTCAGGAACGCCGCCAGTATCGCAAAAACGTTGGCCCCCTTCCGTGTCAACGGCAGCGTCACCGTATCGGTGATGAGAAAAAAGGCGGCGAACACCGTGATGCCGAAGCCCCTTTCCGGGTCTTTCATTTCTCCCAAGGCGAGCGCCGACATCCATGAAATGGCCAGATACCAGAGCGGCGTTTCAAAATAGATCAGTCTCCGGCTCAGGAAGATCGCCGCACCCGCGAGGATTCCGCCAAGGACAAGCGGTTCGTTCGCGTGACCGAAAAGTACAGGCGCCTCCAGCCGGTCCGGGAAGATCATATCGAGAAAAATCCGCGCAAAGACCGCCGGCTGAAAAAGGCGCCCGCCGAGGCCGCCGAAACATTCCTGGAGGATCACGATCGCGACAAAATCTCCCGTCAGGATCGCTGCCGTGGGACATCCCGGCGGAAGCAGGAATGCCAGCGTCAGTCCCGTGAGAAAGGCATCTCCGGTTGTAGTCGTTGTTTTTTTGCCCGAAGACCTCCCGCACAGCCATTCCATGGCGGCGGCCCCCGCAGATGAAGTCATGAGTATCCTGAAAAAATCCATCCCCCCGGCCAGGATTCCCGTGATCGCGACAGGAACGAGCGCGGCACATTTCCACCAGATCCGTTTCGTTGTGGAGTCGGAAGCCGCGATATGCGGCGGAGAAGCCCGGAGGCAGGAGATAGCGCGACTCATTTCACAGCCCTGCCTTTGCTTGATGGATGAGATCGATCATGGGCCGTTTCGAAGGACAAACATAAGCGCAAATGCCGCATTCGATGCAATCCTTCACACGCCATTCCGCGGCGATCCCGAATTCGCCGGTCTCGGCGGCAAGCGTGATCATGGCCGGGGAAAGAAAAACAGGGCAGGTGTCCACACACCGGTTACAGCGAATGCACGGTTCTTCGCGCCGCTCTCCCGCGATCTCGGCCGAACCGATCAA
>MWBI01000133.1 GCA_002068945.1 Candidatus Omnitrophica bacterium ADurb.Bin314 | reverse complement strand
GACGAGCCTCATCATGGCCGTTACGAGGTCCGGCATCTCCGGTCCCCGGGCCTTCGCTTTTTTAGAAGTCCCTTTCGACGCCTTCGCTTTTGTCCGCGATGCCATGGTTCACTTCCCTTCCTTTAAAAGATCGATGACCGTTTCGAGCTGCGCCGAGATCTTCCGGAGCAAATCCGTCTGCTCCTTCACGGCGCGCTCCTGTTTCGCCTGCAGTTCCTTCGCCTCGCCGGCGATCTTCGCCATGTCCCCGAGCTTCCCGAGATCGAACATCACGCCTCCTTTTGCCCCTCACAGGGATTTTCTAAAAATCCGTTCAACAATCGTATCTTCTCTGTAAAAATTCAGCGGGTGTCGCGTCCCGCGCTTGCCGGAGAACCGCTGGTCACATCCAGTACGCCGGATCGTACATTTGTCCGGCGAGGTATTTTTTCAGGTCCTTCGGTCTCGGTTTCGCCGCAAGCCTTCGCGCGTAGGCCACCTCCGTGACGGCCACCGCGATGCCGAGCGAGACCTTCCGGATATCCCGAAGCGGCGGGTAGATGCTCCCCATCGCGAGGTCTTCCGGTTTCACCATTCCCGCGAGCGCCTTCGCCGCTGCGAAGAACATCTCGTCCGTCACGCGCCGGACGCGGCATGCCGTAATCCCCAGGCCCACGCCGGGGAAGATATAGGCGTTATTGCCCTGACCCGGTACGAACCGTTTTCCTTTGTAGTCAACCGGCGCAAACGGACTGCCGCTCGCGAAGATCGCGCGACCGCCCGTAAACCGGTAGGCCTGTTCGGCCGTGCATTCAGAGTGGCTCGTAGGATTCGACATCGCGAACACGATGGGCCGTTCATTAATCGCGGCCATCGCCTCGAGGACCTTTTTCGTAAACGTCCCCGGTCGTCCCGAAACACCGACAATCGCTGTCGGTTTCACGAGCTTCACCGCGCTCAGACAATCCGGAACACCCGCCGTCTCCGCCGCGAAGACGCGCTTGTGCGGATTCAGGTCCCGGCGGCTCGTCACAATCAACCCCTTGGAATCGATAAAGAAACACCGTCGCCGCGCTTCCTGTTCGGTAAGTCCTTCCTTCACCATGGCTCCGACGACAAGGTTCCCGATGCCAAGCCCGGCCTCACCCGCGCCCAGGAAAAGAATCCTCTGGCTCTTCAAGTCCTGCTTGAGAATGCGGACCGCGGAATAAAGCCCGGCCAGCGCGACGCTCGCGGTTCCCTGGATGTCATCGTTGAACGAGCAGACGCGATCGCGATATTTTTGAAGGATCCGGAAAGCGTTGTGATTCGCGAAATCCTCGAACTGGATCAGGACATCCGGAAAAACCTTTCGGGCAGCGTTGATGAATTCGTCGACAAGCCCGTCGTAAATTTCGCCGCGCAGCCGGCGTTCCGGCATCCCGGGATAAAAGGGGTCTTTAAGAAGCGTTTCATTGTTCGTCCCGACATCCAGCGTCACCGGGAGGCAATGCTCCGGACGGACACCGGCGCACGCGGTATAGATCATGAGTTTCCCCACCGGAATACCCATCCCGCCCGCGCCCTGGTCCCCGAGACCGAGAATGCGTTCACCGTCCGTCACGACAATGATACGGACATCCTTGTAGGGCCAGTGTTTCAGGACCTTTTGGACCTGTCCCCGATCCTTCGCGGTGATATAAAGACCGGGGGTCCCTTCCTGATGGATCCGGCCGTACTCCTGACAGACCTTGCCGACCGTCGGCGTATAGACGATCGGCATCAGCTCGCTCACATGGTCCATCAACGCGCGGTAAAAAAGCGTCTTGTTACGGTCCTGAAGCGCGGAAAGGTAAATATATTTCTCAAGATCCGTGTTTTTCGCGCGCACATTGTCCATGACCCGGGCGACCTGGGTCTCCAGCGAATTGACGCGGGGAGGCAAAAGGCCGGTAAGCCCGAATGCGTTTCGCTCCGCGCGGGTAAAACCGGTCCCTTTGTTGAGCATCGAATCGCGCAAAAGCTCAGCGCCCCGGGGGATTCTTGTTTTTTTCCTGTCCTTCATGAAAACTCCGTGATCTTATGTCCTGGGATTGGAAGAAAACGCCGGAACCACCATCAGCAATCCTTCAAAAAGGCGGCAAGAAGTTCCCGGTAAGTAACCGTCACGGGGAACCCCGGGAACTCCTTCACGATTTTCGCCGGCGGACGGAAAAGAATCCCGCGATCCGCCGTCTGCAGCATCGAAATATCGTTGTAAGAATCCCCCGCCGCGACGACGCTGAAACCGAGCCCCTTGATCGCCCGCACGGCTTCTTTCTTGCCGTTCTTCTGCCGCAGGTGGTAGTTCGCGATGAAGCCTTTCTTGTCGGTCGAAAGCCGGTTGCAAAAAAGAGTCGGACGCCCAAGCTTCTCCATCATCGGCCCCGCGAATTCGTAATAGGTATCGGAAAGGATGATAACCTGGAACCGTTTGCGGAGCTTCGCGAGGAACGCCTTTGCGCCGGGGAGCGGACTCATTCCGCGGATCACAGTCTGGATGTCGCGAAGACGGATTCTCTCCCGTTTCAGGATGCCAAGCCGGTAGCGCATCAACTTGTCGTAATCGGGTTCGTCGCGCGTCGTGATCTCAAGCTCCTTCAGGCGAGTCTTTTTCGCCACATTGATCCAGATTTCCGGGATCAGCACGCCTTCCAAATCAAGACAACAGATCATAAGCTCCTCCAGCACGGCGTACGGAGTATCGAGCACGGCGGATTAAAACCCTTAACGTTCCGTACCCCGTACTGATTTTCTATTGAAGTTCTTTCAGTTCCTTGTCGATTTTCTCGACGCCGCTTCCCGCATCCTCATAATACATCATGACGTTGGGCGCCTCAAAGAGCGGGTTTATGATGCCGGAAAATCCCGCGGCAAGGCTGCGCTTGACCACGGTCACGCTTTTCACCTTGTCCGCGTCCAGGATTGCATTGCCATAGACCAAACTGCCGGGCTTCGGCTTTTGCGTATTCCGCGCCCGGATAACCGGAATCGACGCCGGCGCCTTCCTCGATCACACCGTCCGGACCATCTTTTTGGCTGTCTCGGGAGTCACTGCAGCGCGAAACTCTCCCGGGAAAGTCTCTTTAAGAACGGATATTCTCATGATCTTAGGCCCTGTTTGAAGGGCAAATTATAACCAAGAAAGGAGAAGCCGGCCACTGATTCTGCCAGCCGCTCAGCAGGAAAGCGTGAGGTAGCGCTGGACGCGGAACTTCCAGCCGCCGATCCGGTCTTTCTCCTTGGACCCGGCCGGGGCATTTGCCGTTCTTCGGTCCAGGACCGTCTTGGCAGCGCGCACGAACTCGGGAAGGATTTCGTCTTTTTTTTCTGTATCGTTCATTTCCTGGAGGACCTGTAAAAGTCCCCAACCCTGTCCCCGGAAGCGCTCGTTCTCGCGGATTCCTTCCCCTTTAAAATTAATGTAGTCGATCACGGCGAGAGGGCCGTTCGGAACCGAAAGCACGCGCGCAAGCCGGGCCTCGATCGCCGGTCGCTCCGCGTCGGGGACGGCCGTCAGAAGCTCCGGCAGCGATCTTCGCACGCGGTCGATGATGAACTTCGTTTGGAGGACCCGTGTGTCGAGCAGGAATTGGCGCAGGCTTTGGACCCGCTCACTTTCCGCATCCCGAAGATAGGAATCCCGGTCGTTCCAGGGAAGGTCCGCGGATGCATCGAGCCACGGCAGGATCGACTGGCCGTTCAACCTCATGAAAAGGATCAGCTCCGGGAACGTCTCCTGGTAGGGCCCCTTCTTCCCGAGGGGGTACCAGATGAAATGCCCGATCCCGAGCGACGGGAAATCCTCATCCGGCGGCCAGATAATCAGATTCGCCGGTTTGGACGCACATTCGTTGAGATAGATGGTCTTTTCAAGGCAGACGGTATCCTTCTCATCCAGCTCGATCATCGGAGATCCGGCCGCCGTGTGCGGGGCCACTATAAAGAGAAAGAAAAGGACGAGAAACCCGGTGGTTTTGATCACTTGGGAAATCCGCTTTTTTTCTTTAACACGCGTCGGTAAAAAACCATCAGGCCAGTGATTGCGATCCAGCTAACCGACATAAAGATTCACCCGAAGAGCCGCATGATACCCGCTTTATACCTTTTTGGGATTTTGATCCGGAAGATACAGCCGGAACCAGTAGAAACCGTGCGGGCCAAGCGTGAGGAAATAAGGCAGCTCGCCGATCCTGGGGAATTTCACGTTTCCCCAGAGTTCCATGGGCTCCCGGCCGTTATATTTTTTCAGGTTCAATTCCACCGGCTGAACGTAACGCGAAAGATTATTGACGATCAAAAGCGTCTCATCCTCATACGCGCGGATATAGGCGAGGACCTTCGGGTTCCGGTGCTCCAGGAATTCAAGTGACCCCCTGCCGAAGGCGCGCAGGCTTTTGCGGACCTTGATCATCCGCTTCGTCCAGTTCAGGAACGATGACTGGGTCTGCTGCTGGGCCTCCACATTAACCGCCTGGTAGCCGTAGACCGGGTCCGCAATCACGGGCGCGTAAAGATTCGCGGGGTCCGCGTTCGAAAAACCGGCGTTCCTGTCGCGATTCCACTGCATCGGGGTCCGCACGCCGTTCCGGTCACCCAAATGGATATTATCCCCCATGCCGATCTCATCGCCATAATAAATGACAGGCGTCCCGGGCAGGCTGAAGAGAAGGCTGTTCAGAAGCTCCATCTGCCTGCGGCCGTTGTTCATGAGGGGGGCAAGACGTCTCCGGATACCGAGATTCAGCCTCGCATTCGGGTCCGCCGCGTATTCCCGATACATGTAATCGCGTTCTTCCTGCGTCACCATTTCAAGAGTGAGCTCGTCGTGGTTCCGCAGAAAAAGGGCCCATTGGCAATTCTCCGGGATCGCGGGCGTCCGGCGCATGATCTCGATGATCGGCGTGTTATCCTCCTTCCGGATCGCCATGAATATCCGGGGCATCAGGGGGAAATGGAACGCCATATGGCACTCGTCCCCATCCGCGAAATAGGGGCGGACATCCTCGGGCCACTGGTTCGCTTCGGCCAGCAAAACCTTGTCCTTGAAGTGTTTGTCCAGATAAGCCCTTAAATCTTTCAGATACTGGTGGGTCTCGGGAAGGTTCTCGCAATTCGTCCCCTCTCGCTCAAAAAGATACGGGACCGCGTCCAGCCGGAACCCGTCCACGCCCATCCTGAGCCAGAACGAGAGGACATCCAGCATGGCTTCTCGCACCTCGGGATTACTGTAGTTCAGGTCCGGCTGATGGCTGAAAAAACGGTGCCAATAATACTGTTTCGAAACGGGGTCATAGGTCCAGTTGGACTTCTCCGTGTCCGTAAAAATGATCCGGGCCTCTTTATACCGTTGAGGATCATCGCTCCAGACATAATAGTCGCGCTTGGGGGAATTCCGGTCGGGACGCGCTTCGGTGAACCAGGGGTGCAGGTCGGACGTGTGGTTCATCACAAGTTCAATGAGGACCCGGATCCCGCGCTTGTGCGCCTCTTTAACAAAATCCTGGAAATCCTTCATCGTTCCGTATTCGGAAGCCACTTCCTTGTAATGGGCGATGTCGTAGCCGTCATCTTTCATCGGAGACCGGTAGAACGGAAGGAGCCAGAGACAATTGATCCCAAGGTCCTGCAGATAATCCAGTTTTTGGATCAATCCCTGGAAATCACCGCAACCGTTTCCGTTGCTGTCGAAGAAGGTCTTGATGTGCAATTCATAAATAACCGCATCCTTATACCAAAGACCGTTTTTAGACATGGGACCCGAGCTCCTTTTTCCTTATCGCAACGATCCGTTGCAAAACACCAAGAACCTCTTCCGGGGACCGGAGACGAAAGCGTGCGTGGCGGACAGATCCGCCGACACCGATGGAAATATCCGAACGCCGCAGGGCCGCAAAAGCGTCCTCATCTGTCTTGTCATCGCCGACGCAAACCATCATCATCCTTTTCCGTTTTTCTCTCGGAACCCGATACCTCAAAAGCCTCACCGCCCCGCCTTTATCTGAGCACCCCTGGACCGGCCGGACCTCCCAAACCTTCTTCCCGGGCCGGATATGAAAATAAACTTGCGCGGAAAAATCATCCCAGACCTTCCGGAAAATCCGTCGGGCCTTATTCACAAGCGCCGCGGGAACATTCCGGTAATGAACGCTAAGGCTATAGACCTTGTTTTCAATAAAGATTCCGGGAATGCCCTTCAGGGCTTTCTTCAGGTCATGTTCGAATTTCAGGACGAACCCCCGGACACGGATCGCGCAAGGATCGATCTCGTGCACACCTCGGATCTTCCGTTCAAGACCGTGGTTACCGACATAATCAACCCGCTTCACGCCGACCAGACGTTCGAGACCGCTCAAGGCCCGCCCGCTCACGATGGCAATCCTGACATTCCGCATCCCGGCCAGCGTCCCAAGAACGGCTCTCATGCGGGAATCCAGCCTGGCAAGGGACGGCCGTTTGACGATCGGCGTCAACGTACCATCGTAGTCGAGAACCATCATGAGGAACGGAGCACGCGCGATTTTTTCGATCGTTCCGGGATCGAGCTTTGGGGTCAGCATCGCATTCCCTCAAAAAGCCTTCGTAAGATGAGTAATCATATCGGCCGCCCAGCGATAGACGTTATATTCCCGGACGATCTGGCGCATTTTGCGCATCCGCTCCCTTTTTTCTCCGGGAAGCATTGTGAGCGCCTGGTGGATCGCTTCCGAAGTGCCTTCAATGTCATAGGGGTTCACGAGGAGCGAGCTTGTGAACTCGTAACTCGCCCCCGCGAAACGGCTCAGGATCAGCACGCCGTCTTCATCCTCACGGGCCGAGACAAACTCCTTGGCGACCAGATTCATCCCGTCATGGAGCGAACTGACGAGGCAGAAATCCGCAAGGCGGTAGAAATCGAATATCTTTTTCTGGTCATGGTGTTCTTCAAGAAAAAGGATCGGCTTGTAATTCCCTTTTTGAAAACGCTGGTTGATTCCTTCAACAAGTTTCTCAACCTCTTCCAGATGGTTCTGATAACTTCCGATCAGGGTCCTGGAAGGCGCGCCCAGCTCGATAAAGACAAGCTCTCCCTGGAGATAGGGGTACTTCTCGAGAACCCGCTCGATCGCGCGGAAGCGCTCGAGCAGGCCCTTGGTGTAGTCGATGCGGTCAACACCGATCCCGATCTTTTTTCCCGAAAGGTTGTAATCCTGGCGTAGTTTTTCGAGCGGGTCCTTGTCGGTATC
>MWBI01000132.1 GCA_002068945.1 Candidatus Omnitrophica bacterium ADurb.Bin314 | reverse complement strand
TTTCCCGAGCCAGAAGAGGATGATGCTCTTCATCTCGTCCCAGAGCTCGCGCCAGTGATCGCAGTGAAAATCAAGAGGGTAGATATCCTCATACTTTTTAGGGGGGTTCTCCGCGTAATGGATTGTCCCGTCCGGGCGGTGAAAGAACCACTCGGGATGTTCCTTCACGTAGGGATGATCGGGCGAGCACTGGAATGCGATATCCAGGGCGATCTCGATCCCCAGGTCGCCGGCTTTTTTCACAAAAAGCTCGAAATCCTTCATCGTCCCGAGATCCGGGTGAACGGACTTGTGCCCGCCTTCCTTGCTCCCGATGGCCCACGGCGAGCCGGGCGAATTTTTCTCCGGCGTGAGGGAATTATTGGGCCCCTTGCGTTTTGTGATGCCGATCGGATGGATGGGCGTGAGATAGAGGACGTCGAACCCCATCTCCTTGATTTCGGGCAAGCGCCGGATGCAATCCCTGAAGGTCGCGCTCTCCCCTTCTTTTCGGCCCTGGGAACGCGGGAAGATCTCGTACCAGGACCCGAATTCGGCCTTCTTTCGGTCGGCCACGAGTTCATAGACCTCCGAATCGCTTTCCAGCCGCCGGAGAGGATATTTGAGAAAAAGCTCCCTGGTCGCGGACGGTTGCACGAGCTTCAGGACCTCCGCGCTCGCGCCTTTCGCGGCTTCAAGGGAGCGGATCAGTCCGGCGATCGTCCGGGCGTCCCCGCCTTTGACGAGCGCCGCGACTTCCTTCAGCAGCGCAAGACCTTCGAGGACCTCGCTCAGGACGGAGGCAGCGACGGGACATTTCTTTTCCACGTGGCGGAACCAGGACGCCACGGGATCCATCCACGCGACAATACGGTAAAGATAACGGGTATTCTCTTCCGCGCGGAACTCCCCGCGCCAACGGTCATTCTCGGCAAAGACCATCGGCGCTTCTTTCCACGCCTTTTCGGACTTTTTGCGGTACTGGACACAGGCCGCGATCACGTCATGCCCGTCCTTGAAGATGTCCGCCTCGACCTTCACAAGGTCGCCCGCGACGCATTTGACCGGATACCTGCCGCCGTCCACGGACGGCTGGACGTTCTCGATAATAATGTCCCGGATATCGCCGGCGGAATGGGCGATCGACCCGGCGCACGGCTTGGCGGTTTTTTTTCTGGGTTTCATCTCGGCTCCTTCATGATAGTGGATTGCATGAGATCAAAGATCAAGACAGAAAATATTCATCCCGAGCGGCGGAAGCTGGCAGTTGATCGAGAACGGACGACCCTGCCACGGCGTGCCGGACGAATGGATTCCGCCCTGGTTCCCGAGCCCGCACCCCCCGTAATCGAACGCCTCGCTGTTGAAGATTTCCCGGTAATATCCCCAGCACGGCACGCCGACCCGGTAATTCTCCCGGATCACGGGCGTCATGTTGAAGGTGAAGACAAGGACTTGCCGCCGGTCGTACGACCATCTCAAAAAACTCACGACGGAGCTGTCGGCGTCCGAAAAATCGATCCATTCGAAACCGCCGCCCGTGAGCTCCCCTTCGTGAAAGGCGCGGTAATCCCGGTAGAGGCGGTTCAGGTCCCTCACAAGGTTATTGATCCGGCGATGGCGGGAATGCCTCAGGAGATGCCAGTCAAGCGACTGATGCATGTTCCACTCGCCCCATTGGGCCAGGTCGTTCCCCATGAACAGGAGCTTCTTCCCCGGATGCGCGAACATGTATCCGAAGAAAAGCCGGAGGTTCGCGAATTTCTGGCGTTCGTCTCCCGGCATCTTCCCGATCAGGGACCCTTTGCCGTGCACCACTTCGTCATGAGAGATCGGGAGCACGAAATTTTCCGAGAAGGCGTACCACATCGAAAAGGTCATCATGCCCTGGTGGAATTTCCGGTAGACCGGGTCCTTCGAGAAATATTCGAGGGCATCGTGCATCCAGCCCATATTCCATTTGAGGCTGAAACCGAGTCCGCCCGAGTGGGTCGGCTTTGACACGGCCGGCCAGGCGGTGGATTCCTCGGCGATCGTGAGGATGCCGGGATAGCGGCCATGAACGACCTCGTTGAATTTCTTGAGGAACGCAACCGCCTCCAGGTTCTCGCGGCCGCCGTAGGCGTTGGGTTCCCATTCCCCCGGCTTCCTCGAGTAATCCAGATAAAGGATGCTCGCAACCGCGTCGACGCGGAGTCCGTCCACGTGGTATTTTTCGATCCAGAACAGTGCGTTCGATATCAGGAAGTTCTGGACTTCGACCTTGCCGTAATCGAAAACGAGCGTCCCCCAGTCCCGGTGCTCCGCCTTTTTCCAGTTTTCATAGGCGTAGATCTGCCGGCCGTCGAAGTCCACGAGACCGTGCCCGTCCTTCGGGAAATGGGCCGGCACCCAGTCGAGGATCACACCGATCCCGTGCTGGTGGCAAAGGTCCACGAGGAACATGAGCCCGTCGGGATCGCCGAAGCGGCTCGTTGGCGCGTAATAATTGACAACCTGATACCCCCATGATTCATCCAGGGGATGCTCCATCACCGGCATCAGCTCGATGTGCGTGTAGCCCATGTGCTTGACATAGCCGACCAGTTTCAGGGCCAGGTCCCTGTAGTCCATGAACCCCCATCCGTTCTTTTCCTCGCGCATCCAGGAGCCCGGATGGACCTCATAGACGGAAATGGGCTGTTCGAGCGGGTTCTTTCCCGCGCGGCACGCGAGCCAATCCTGGTCGTTCCACTGGTAATGGTCAAGGCAGGCCACGATCGAGGCCGTCTTCGGACGCAGCTCCGTGCGGAACGCATACGGATCTGTCTTGTACCGGACCTGCCCGTCCACCGCGGACCGGATCGCGAACTTGTAAATCTCGCCCTCGCCGATCCCGGGGATGAAAAGGCCCCAAACGCCGGAGTAGCGGATGCGGGCCATGGGATGAGCGCCCGGAATCCAGTGATTGAAGTTGCCGATGACGCTCACGCTTTTGGCGTTCGGCGCCCAGACCGCGAAGTGCACGCCATCGACGCCCCGGATCCGCACGGGTTTCGCGCCGAACTTTTCGTACGTGTTGAAGTGGTTCCCCTCGCTGATCAGGTAAAGGTCAAAATCACTGATCTCCGGGTAAAACGCGTAAGGGTCCTCGGATTCCTGCGCGAACCCCGTCGCGTCGCGGAAACCGACCCGGTAATGCGGAATGGCAGACGCCGGCTTCCGGATCTCCGCCTCAAAAAGCCCCCCGGGATGGACCTTCTCCATCGCCTGCCGTCGATCTTCGCCCGGAAGACGGACCCAGGCTTCCGCGGCCCTCGGGAAAAAGGCGCGGACCGTCATGCGCCGGGCGTGAGATTCCGCATGGGGCCCGAGGATCTCGAACGGCTCGTCCTCTTCGAAGCGGGCGACACGCTCGAATCCATGAAACGGAAATTTCCCGGAAAGGAACCGCCGGGCCAGCTTTTTATTTTTTTTGATGAATGATTTGAACATGGGTCATGTTTCTTCCGAAACCAAACCGCTTACGAAAAGACGAACCGAAGGGATAAACAGCTCTTCGCCCGCCGTAGTCCCGACCAATGTGACGCGCCCATCTTCGAGGCGCGCCGACATTACACCTCTCATCGGGAGCGGGTTTCAAACGTCGCCCTGATGCATAACACGCATCAGGGCAGACCCTTTTGCTGACTCTCCCCTCAAAGAAGCCTTCCTTCGGAAGGCTCTGGCGTTATGAGGTCAAGTCGATGAAATGATCTCCCGCAACGCGGCGGATTATATCATGAAATACTTGTACCACTATCCTTATAGTGGCCGACTCGAAGATACCGCCATAGACTTATCCTGGCGAGTCCCGACATGCCCTTATAGTGAAGTTTTGCAGTACCGTACACGGCTAACCTTGGACCGTAGCGGTGCAATATTTGTTCAGATGGAGCAAATGTCCGATTGGTCCGGTTTTCAGCGAAAATTTTTCCGCAACTTCTTCTTGCTGAAGACGACACAAAATGTCCGACCCAATGACCTGGACATCGATGATTTTTATCGCCCCTTGGAGTTAAAAAATTCGCGGGTTTGAGACTTATTATCTCACTTACGCAGCCGCGTTGATGACGACGTAACTGTCGTAAAAGGTCTGGATAGCTGTGCACAGTTCGAAACGGTAGCGGTCTGTCGTGTCACGATGGAAACCGTGCACCTTGGGCAGTTCCTTGACTTTACGCCCAAGAAGCACCGCAAGCACAAACCCATTTCCGTCTGCCACATCCACACAAATAACCTTTCCGGAAACGGACTTTGAGCGGAGTCTTCCGAGGAATTCTCCGTCACTGTCACCAGCAGAATTTGAAAAACCGAACACGGCCATACCTTCAGCCTTCCGAACCCGGCGGATATCGCTATAGACCGAAGCTTCGGAATTTTTAAGCTTTTCAACCCAGGAATCCTCCGGTCCTTCCCGGTCATCCGGGACCACGATATGAAGCATGTTCGTGTTCAGAGTCGCAAATCCCAAGAGCCAGTTAAGCAGCACTTCCTGTTTCGGATCTTTCACCATCTCCGCGATTCGCGTTT
>MWBI01000131.1 GCA_002068945.1 Candidatus Omnitrophica bacterium ADurb.Bin314 | reverse complement strand
GGGAACCCCCGACCGCCGCGGCAATGTCTATGATCTCCCTTCCGGGTCCTGCGACTCGGAGCCCTTGGACGGGTGGTATCGCAAGATGCCGGAATAAACGGGACAAAGCGCGGAATTTTCCATCAAGTCACGTTCCCCGGCGGTCGATAGAATAACGTCCGTGCAAAGTGTATTTTTAAATGATAAAATGCGCCCCGTCATAAACTTATGAAAAACAGACTTTTTATATCTGCGGGCATCGTTGTCTTTCTGGCGAACCTTTGCCCCATTGCCTATGCCCAGAACGATGCCGGCGGCACCCCGCAGCCCGGTATTTCACAGGTCCAGGACGCCGGACTCTCCAAGGATACTTCCGCGTTGGTCCTTGCGCCGGGGATCGTGACGCCGCCGGCGGTCAACGAGATCAAGGCCGTCAGAAAGAAAGACGTGCGAGCGGAGCAAGAGCCGCAGAAGAAAAAATCCCGGAAATTCCGGGGACGGGAACCTTCTTCCGTCCAGAGTGAAAAGGTCAGGGCTGAATCTATTGACGCGGCCATGAACGATGCCTTGAAACAGCAGGTGCGTGCCATGCGCGACGAACGTCAAAAACAGATGCCTTATCTTGATCGCATGTACATCCGTGCCGCGATCACGCCGATCAAGGTCCAGCAAAAAGACGCTTTCCTCCGGAGCGGTCCCAAGGACCTGAGCAGCCTCATTCTTCGCGCGAAATCGGTCCATTCCCAGGCCCGCGCCACACATGAGAGTATCAATCTTTACAACCGGCGCGTGCTTTACGCTTTCCGGAAACTTTTCCCGGAAATGTCCGTTTCGACCAATGCGCGGGTCGGAACGCTCAGCGGTGATGCCTTTACGGGCAGGGATTGGCGTTTTTCGCTCCGGCAGCCGCTTTTCAACGGCGGTATCCTCTGGAACACGTTCCTCCAGGAGAAATCCAGCCTGGAAGCTTCCCAAAAGCAGTACGACAAGATCATTTCCGACCTCATCTTCGATCTTTCGCGCGCCTATTTCGAGTACCAGAGGACCCTTCAGACCATCAGCGAACATGAGGCGGCCGTGGCGCAGATGAAACGTTATGCCGACATGTCCGAGGAGAAATTCAGGGAGAACCTGATCTCGGAGATCGAGCGGCTGAATGTGCAGTCGCTTTACTCGCAAATGCAGTTCGATCTTGAGACCGCCAGGCAGGAATTCGAGATCGCGAAGCTCGACATGCAGCGCTATCTGGACCTTTCGGTCGAGGATACCGTCCAGCTGGTCAAGACCTATGACCTCAGCGCCATTCTTGAAAAAGCGACATCGGTCGAGGGAGAGCCCGGCGACAAGGCTTCGGACTGGGTCAGCGTGGCGAGATCCCTGGGAGATGAGATCACGCCGGAGCTTCCGAAGGTCGTGGATCTTTCCTATGCGAACCGCCCGGAACTCCAGGTTGAAGCCGCAAAACTCCAGGCGACCCGGCTTGGCGAACGGGTCCGCTGGGGGGAGTTCCTTCCGAAGGCTTTTTTGACCTGGGAAGCCGGAGCGCTTGGTGAAGCGTGGACGGATGATATCGGGGAAGTTTACGGCGCAGGCTACAAGGATGATCCGGTTCTCAAACGTGAATGGCGTCTGATGCTGGAGCTGAACTGGAACGTTGGGGGTAACAAGGTCAGTTATACTTACGATAAGGACAAGAAGGCGCCGTCGATCACCCAGTACGCCGCGGGGCAGGGAACGAGCCTCCGGAAGAACAATCTTACGATCGGCATCCTGGACGGCCTCGACGCTTATGTGAACGTCAAACAGGCAGAGGTCGACAAGCTGAACCAGGTCGTGGAACTTGAAAAGGCCGAAAAGCAGGTCCTGCAGGACGTGAAGCAGGCGTTTTATGATTATCAGAAGGCCCTGATCCAGGTGCGGTCGAATACCAAACGCGCGAAGTGGAGGGAACGCCTCCGTGATCTTGCGAGGCACCGGCTTGAGCGCAAAGAGGTCGAAATTTCCGAGTACATGCAGGCCGAATCCGATCTTGTCCGGGAGCGGGGGGATCTGCATAAGGCCCTTAAGGATTATTACTCCGCGAAAGCGGCTCTCAACCATGCCGTCGGTATTCAGGAATACCTGACGCTCGAAGGAAACCATGGACCCAGATAAAACGCCCGATTATCGTCCCGGTCAGGACCCTCACGACAAGGAGCGACTGAGGTCGGATCCTGAAAAACTGAAACGTTTGATCGAGAAGTTCTCGCACCCGGATCACGAAGAGCCGAAGGCTCCCGAGCCTTCGCCCGTTCCCCCGGCACCGGAACCCGCGCCCAAACCGGTTGCGAAACCGGCGGCGCCGTCTCCGTCCTCCCGGATTCAGCCGCCGCTTGCCCCGAAAAGCTTTGTGGCGCCGAAGACCGTGAAAGAGCCTCACGGCCCGTGGATATTGCGGAACGCGCCGAAGGCTGTGATCGCGCTCGTGGTCCTTCTGGCGCTTTTTATCGGCGGTAAGGCGATCTTCGGTCTCTTCCACAAGACCGCCAAGGTTTCCCTCAAAGACACGATGAGACAGCAGGCGGAAGCCGCGAAGGACGCGCCGGTCGCGGTGAAAGGATTCAAGGTGGGGCGGTTCAATTATGAAGACTCCCTCAACGTTCTCGGGACGATCAAGGGAGCGATGGAAGTGAAGCTGAGCTTCGAGATACCCGGAGTCGTCAGCTCGATCAACTACAGGGAAGGCGAACGCTACGAGGAAGGCGCGCTCCTGATCTCGCTGAAACAGGATGATATCCTGCTTCGTCTAAAACGCGCGCAGGCGGCCTTTAACAAGGCCGAGTCACAGGCCAAGGTTGCCGAGAATGAGGTGACAGAGAACGAGAAGCTTCTGAAGATGGGCGCCATTCCCGCGTCGACGCTTGAGAAGAAGAAGCTGGAACTGGACGCCGCGAAGTACGAAGCGGAGACCCAGCGTCTCGAGATGAAGGCGAACGAATCAATGCTCGAGAAATCGAACCTTTACGCCCCTTCCTCGGGAATGCTGGGAGGGTTGAACATCCAGGAAGGCGAAAACATCTCCCAAAGCACCCTGGTCGGTACGCACATCAACACCGAATATGTCTACGCGGAGTTCGGGATTGTGGAACGCGATGTGCAGAAGATTTCGGTCGGACAGAAGGCGAAGGTCTTCGTGGACGCGTATCCCGACAAATCCTTTGATGGTGTGATTGAAAATGTCGCCCCGCAGATTTCGGGAACGAGCCGGACGTCGACGGCGCGTGTCCGGATCGAGAACCCCGAAGGGTTGCTCATGCCCGGTATGTTCGCCCGGGTTCGTATCCTGCTATACAGCAAGAAGGACGCACTGGTTGTCCCGACCGATGCTGTCCAGGGCGGGGAGGGGGAGAAATGGCTTTATGTGATCAAGCTGAACGAGTCTGAGCGACCGGCCGTGAAGCCCGAAGAAGTCCTTCCCCAGGGCGGGCTGACCGGGCTTGCGGCGATGGCGCTCAAAAAGAAACCCGCGGCCGCGACAACTCTGGAAGAAGCCACCGCGAAAACGAAAGAGGTTGGGGTTGTCGAAAAACGCCCTGTCACGGTCGGCTATACCCGGACGGATTATGTTCAGCTGGATGCCGGTGTCACGGAAGGGGAACTCGTGGTTCTCACCGGGTTCGAAAGACTGGAGGATGGAAAGAAGATCCGTCTTGTCGAGACCCAGGAAGCCGAACTCTGACACCGTTTCAATTTCATTGTTTGGGCTAACGGTACCGTAGGTTGCTTTGACGGGCGACTGACAAATCCAATGGCAGGATCCTGCTTGCGATGAGTTTACCCGAATTCTCGATTAAGAAAAAAGTCACGGTTTACATGTTGTCCGCCCTCCTGGTTCTCCTGGGCTTTCTTTCCTTTCAGAAACTTCCGCAGGAGCTTTTCCCTCCCATCACATTTCCCCAGATCACCATCGTGACGGATTATTCCAATGCCGCCCCTGAGGAGATTGAGACTCTCATCACGCGTGTGATTGAGGAAGCTATCGGTTCGGTGGCCGGTCTGAAGCGGATCGAGTCGGTGTCGCGCGAGGGACGCAGCACGATTATCGCGTCTTTCAATTGGGGACAGAACATCGACTTTGCCGCCCTTGCGGTTCGCGAGAAGGTCGATCTTATCAAGGAGCGTCTTCCCAAAGAGGCCGATGACCCGGTTGTTCTGAAATTCGATCCGCTCTCACGCCCCATCCTCATGCTTTCCGTGACCGGCGCCGAGCTTCCTCCGGTCCGTCTCAAGATGCTCACGGAAAAAATGCTCAAGGACCGTCTCGAAAAAGTGGAAGGGGTCGCGTCCGTAGCGATTTCGGGCGGCGTGAACCGGGAGATTCTCGTCGATATCGACATGCCGCGCCTGCAGGCCAACCACCGGTCGCTTCTTGAAGTCGTTGATTCCCTGGACGAGGCGAACGTCTCCTATCCGGCGGGCAGTATTAAAAAAGGTCTTTACGAATACCTGATCAGGACCGTCGGGGATTTCCGGACGGTTTCCGAGATCAGTTTTGCCGTGGTCGGCGTCGATGATGTCGCGAAGGTCCGCCGTGAGGAGATCAGTTTTATCGAACGCGATGACACGGAAGGTCCGCGCCTCACGATCGACCGCTCCCGCGAAGAGATCGAGAAAAAGATGCTTGAGAAGCGGCTGGTCCTTGTCAAGGATATCGGATCGGTGACTGACGGGCTCGCGGACAAGACGAGTATTTCCCGGTTCAACGGGGCGGATAACATCACGCTCTCCATCCAGAAACAGTCAAACGCGAACACAATCCAGACCGTGGATCGCCTTCGCAAGGAGCTCGATTTCCTCGAAGAGGATCTTGTGAGCCGCGGCGTCAAGGTGGACATTATCTACGACCATTCGGTCTTTATCCGCAATACGATCAAGAACCTCGCCCACGAGGCCACCCAGGGCGGTATTCTCGCGTTGATCACCCTGTGGGCGTATCTCAAAAGCTTCCTGATGTCGGTGCTGGTCGTTGTATCCCTGCCGCTGACCATTCTCGGGGTCTTTTTGCTGATGGCGCTGTCGAATGTGACGGTCAACATCATGTCCCTTGGCGGGCTCGCGATCGCGATCGGCATGATCACGGACACGAGTATCGTTGTCCTGGAGAACATTTTCCGAAAACGTCAGGCCGGCATGAACGCGGAACAGGGCGCGATTGAAGGCGCCGCGGAGGTCGTCTGGCCCGTGATCTCCTCGAACCTCACGACGATCGCTGTCTTTTTCCCCCTGATCGTTTTCGTTCCCGGCGTAGCAGGTCAGATCTTCAAGGACCTTGCCTGGAGCATCATTTTTTCGCAGATCATCTCAACGTTCATCCCGCTTACCCTTGTGGCGCTGCTTTCCACTTACGTTATGATCAAACAGCAGGACTATCAGCCGATCGATCTTCTGGCCCCGCTTGAACGGAGCGTTCGAAGCCAGCCGACTCACGGGGCCCAGAACGGGATCATGGGTAGCGTCCTGATAATCGTTTTTGTGATCCTTGCGTCGACATTCTTTGTTGTTCCCACGATGGACCGCGAAGTACTCCCGAAAACCGACCAGGGACAATTCTATGTTAAGGTGAGCATGCCGCTGGGGACACGTCTCGGAGTCACCGACAGGGTTTGCATGCGGGTCGAGGAAGTTCTTCGTGAAGAAGAGGACGTGAAGGACATTTCGGTTGCGATCGGTAGCGAAAAAACGAGCCGAGGCGAGATCAAGATCGAAACGCTTCGCCCGTCCCAGGGGCAGATTCTTGTGACCCTCAATCAGAACCGGAAAAGGACATCATCCGCCGTGGTCGCATCCCTGAAGAAAAAAACGGATGCCCTTGGTCTCGAAAGAGAGAGCGCCAAGGTCGAATATGTCCTCCAGGAAAGCGAGTTCGCGGTTGGCACGCAGGCGGTCAAGCCCATCCTGATCGAGGTCAAGGGGTATGATTTCAGGATCATGGATGAATTTGTTTCGCGGCTGAAATCAAAGCTGTCGGGTATTCCGGGGATCATCCATATCGAGGATGACATCGGCGAAAAATCCCCCGAGACCAAGCTGGATATCAATAAAAAACGCGCGGCGCTTTACGGTATCTCTGCCCTTGATATCTCCCTGACGGCGAAGGCCGCGATCGAGGGCGTGGTGGCCACCCAGTTTCGCGAGGGAGGGCGGGAGTTCGATGTCCGCGTCCGGTTGAGTGAGAAGGACCGCTCCGATATCGAAGGTCTCGGGGACCTGCTTCTTTATTCCAAGATTCTCGATGTCCATGTCCCGATGAAAGAGCTCGTCGTGATCGAGCGTGGCCAGGGGCCGAGTGAGATCAAGCGTGCCGACCAGGAGCGCACCGTGACCATTTCAGCCGATATCGACAAATCGCGCCAGGACAAGGACGTCCTGGCGGATCTCCAGCGGTTCCTCGCCGGTCTCAAGGTGCCGGACGATATCCCCGAGGATTTCCAGGTCAAGCTGTCCGGCAAGGCGAAGGAGATCAAGGAGAACTTCGGCGGAGTGACGTTCGCGTTCATGCTCGCGGTCATGCTCGTCTACATGATCATGGCGGCCCAGTTCGAATCGTTCCTCCAACCGCTCATCATCATGGTCACCGTGCCTCTTTCTTTCGGCGGCGCGATTCTGGCTCTCAAGCTGACGGGGAACACGCTGAACGTCATTTCTCTTCTCGGGCTCGTGTTGCTTGGCGGGGTCGTCGTGGCCAACGGTATCGTGCTCATGGAATACATCAATCAGCTACGTGCCGAAGGGAAGGAAATGGTCGATGCCGTGTGGGAGGCCGTGAAGACCCGTACGCGTCCCATTCTGATGTCGGCAACGACGACCATCCTTGCCATGTTGCCGGTCGCGCTCGCTCTGTCGGGTGAAGGTGCCGACCTTCTGTCGCCGCTGGCTGTGACCGCCATGGGCGGCCTT
>MWBI01000130.1 GCA_002068945.1 Candidatus Omnitrophica bacterium ADurb.Bin314 | reverse complement strand
TCCCCCGGTGGATCGTCACGAACTCCCGAATGACGTTCCCGGAGCCGATCTTCGTGAACGTCTCCTCGCCCTTGTACGCGAGGTCCTGCGGCACGTGTCCGACCACGGCGTTCATGTGAATCTCATTCTGATCGCCGACCTCCGTCCCCTTCCCGAGGAAGGCCCCCTGGAGGATCCGGTTCCCGGAACCGATGCGGACGCCATCCTCGATCACGACATTCGGTCCTATCGTGTTGTCCGCGCCGAGCACAACATCCCTGCCGATCACGGACGCTGGATGGATGGCGTTGGTCATTGTTCCGGTCCCCGGGGCCAGCCCCTTTCAAGAAAGTTTATCGCCAAAACAGATGCGTTCATCACAATCAGACTTTTCTGAGAATCAGGATCGAATTCTTCCCCCCGAAACCGAAGGAATTCTTCATCGCGGTCCGGATCTTCGCGGGACGCGCTTCGTTGGGGACATAATCCAGGTCGCACTCTGTGTCTTTCAGATGATAGTTGATCGTCGGAGGGATCACCTGATTCTCCATCGCGAGCAACGTCGCGATCATTTCCACACTTCCCGCAGCACCGATCAGGTGGCCGATCATGGATTTTGTCGAGCTGACGGGAATCTTGTAGGCGTGGTCCCCAAAAACCTTTTTAATGACGAGCGTTTCGGTCTTGTCATTCAGCGGCGTCGACGTTCCGTGGGCATTGATGTAATCGACATCCTCGGGCTGTATTCCGGCATTGCGAAGAGCCAAACGCATCGCGCGGCTCGCCTCCTTTCCTTCCGGGTCGGGAGCGGTCATGTGATACGCATCGCAGGTCATTCCATGGCTCAGAATCTCGGCATAGATATGAGCGCCGCGCTTCCGGGCATGTTCATACTCTTCGACCACAAACATTCCGGCGCCTTCACCGAGAACGAACCCGTCACGGTCGGCACAAAAAGGCCGGGAGGCCTTTTCGGGCTGGTCGTTGCGGGTCGAAAGGGCGCGTGCCACGCAAAAAGAAGCCATGATGCCCGGGAAGATTGTCGCCTCGGCGCCACCCATGATCAGGAAATCCAATTGGCCGCTCCGGATCGCGTCAAACGCGTAACCGCAGGCGTCGGAAGCCGAGGAACAGGCCGTCGCAAGCGAAAAACTGGGACCCGTCACGCCGAGCTCGATCGAGACATTGCCCGCACAGGCATCCGGGAACGACGCGAGGGCCGTGAACGGATTAATGCGCATCGGACCCCGGTCCCGGAGAATATCATGCTGTTCGAGAATGTAACCGACACCGGCAAGGGCCGTCCCGATGATCACGCCGGTCCGCTCCCGGTGGCCATCCGCCTGGAGATCGAGACCCGCGTCCTGGACCGCCATCCTGGAAGCGACGACCGCAAGCTGGGTCGTACGGTCCATGCGTTTGAGTTTTTTGGGAAGGATATGCGCGGCCGGATCGAAATCCTTGATCTCGCCGGCGAACTTTGTGGTGAAAGCGGAGGTGTCGAACGATGAAATGAGCGACACGCCGCTCTTGCCTTGCGAAAGGGACTCCCAAAACGCCTTCTTACCGGCACCGATGGATGAAACCACACCGATGCCGGTAATAACTACTCGGCGATGACTCCCGGCAGAAGGCTGCACGATCACCCGTCTTACGAGGAGACGTGCTCGTTCTTGCAGGTCAGAGCGATCTTGCGGCCGTCGTGGTCCACATGCAGGATACCGCAGTGGATCGCGTCGCCGACCTTGTAGATCTTCGCGAGGTCCTGACCGTTGCGGTCCGGAAGCTCGGAAACGTGGATCAGCCCCTCAAGCCCGTTGTCAAGCTCGACGAAGATGCCGAAGTTCACGACGCGGGTGATCTTTCCCTGCATCTCGAGGCCCGTCATGAGTCCCTTCGTGAGCTCATTCCACGGATCGTCCTTCAGCTGTTTCATGCCAAGCGAGATTTTCTTCGCGTCGGTGTCGACGTTCAGGATCATGACCTCGACCGTATCGCCCTTCTTCAGCATATCCGAAGGCTTCGCGACCTTGTGGGTCCACGAAAGATCGGAAACATGAAGGAGGCCTTCGATGCCGGGCTCAAGCTCCACGAACGCGCCGTAATCGGTAAGATTGCGGACCGTGCCCTGGATGCGGCTGCCGACCTGATACTTGTCGCTGACCTTGTCCCACGGATTTTCCTGCGCCTGGCGCGCGCCGAGGGAGATCTTTTTCGCCGTCGTGTCGAGACTCAGGATCACGACATCCAGTTCCTGACCGACCGAGAGCACTTCGCTCGGGTGCGTCACGCGTCTGGTCCAGGAAAGCTCGCTGATATGGACAAGTCCCTCAATGCCCGGCTCAAGCTCCACGAACGCGCCGTACGGGAGGATGTTGACGACCTTGCCGCGGACCTGGTTGCCGATCGCGTAACGGCGCTCGACCGTCACCCACGGGTCCTCGGATTTCTGTTTGAGACCGAGAGATATCTTCTGCTTCTCCTTGTCGATCGAGATCACGGCCACGTCGATCTCATCGCCGATCTTCACGAGATCGGAAGGATGCGAAATACGGCCCCAGCTCATATCGGTGATATGAAGAAGACCGTCGAGGCTGCCGATGTCGATGAACACGCCGAAATCGGTGATGTTCTTCACCTTGCCGTGGACAATCTGGCCGACCTTGAGCTCGTTGAGCTTCTCGGTCCGCGCCTCCTGGCGACTCTTCTCAAGCAGGTCCTTGCGCGACACGACCACATTCTTGCGCTTGTGGTTGATCTTCACGACCAGGAACTTGCTCTGGAGACCGACAAACGCATCCTGGTTACGGACGGGACGGATATCCACGAGCGAGGCCGGGAGGAACGCTTCCATGCCGATATCGACCATGAAACCGCCGCGAACCTTGCGGGCGATGCGGCCTTCCACAATCGCGCCTTCTTCGGCGTTCGAAAGAATCTCGTTCCAGGTCTTCTGGCGGTCCGCCTTCCGTTTGGAAAGAAGGGCCGTCCCTTCACGATCGTCAAAACCTTCGAAAAGCACTTCTATCTCCTGCCCGACGGCAAGGGCCGCGGGGTCCAGGAACTCATCCAGGGGAAGGATGCCTTCTGATTTGTATCCGATATCAACGACAACATCTTTTTGCCGGATCTGAATGACCGTTCCGGTCACGACATCGCCCGGCGTAATGGACTGAAAAGACTTCTCGTAAAGCTCTGCGAACTGGGATTGCATGGTGGAAATTCCTCCTTGGGGATCCCTCTTCCGCCTGGGGCGGAATGAGGCTGCCCGCGCCTTGAATTTTCCACGGCTGGCGCCACGGAGAGGACGCGAACAAGCGGAAGTATAACACAGATATTTCGTTTGGGAAGGATGATTTTTAATTTCGCCGCGAGCCCCACGGCACAGGGCTAAAGCCCCTTCGCGGCGTACAGCTACAGGCTCTTGCGGATCTTTTGAGCCTGATCGAGGTATCGTCTGAGGCGGTTGGTATCGGACGTACGCAGGATACGCCGGAACCATTCTAATTCCCGTTCCAGTTTTTTAACACCCCGCAGAACCTGCCGCCTGTTGGCCTCGAAGATGGGAAGCCAGATCGAAGTGTCGGAAGCCGCAATGCGGGTCGTATCGCGGAATCCCCCGGCCGCAAGCGGTAGCGCCTTCGCGGAGACCGCATGGACAAGGCAGACCGCCATCGCATGAGGGAGATGGCTGATCTCGGAAACAAGCGCGTCATGGGTCAGCGGATCGAGCACGACTGTCTTTTTCACAAGTTTTTCCCAGAATCGAAGCGCCTTCCGGAAACTTCCGGGACAGGTCTTCCGGTCTTTCGTGAGGATTACGGTCCCCTCTCGATAGAGGGCGGGGCACCCAGCTTCGATCCCCCGCTTGTGAGAACCCACCATCGGATGGGCGCCGACGAAGGAAATCCGCCGCCATTTTTTCGCGTTCACAAGGGCGTGAACAGAACCTTTGACGCTCCCGACATCCATCACAAGCGCGCCCGGCCCGCAGACGCGGTCGATCTCTTTCAGAATGGGCAGATAAACATCCACAGGAGTGCAAAGGACGATGAGATCGGCCTCCGAGGCCCCGAACGCCACGTTCCCGGTCCCCTCATCGATCCATCGCTCCCTCAGCGCGCGGGCAAGCGCCCGGCGATTGCGGGTCACACCCGAGATCAAGGTCTTGGGGAACGCCTTCCGGCAAGCAGCCGCAAGCGAACCGCCCATCAAACCCAGCCCGACAATCACGATTTTTTTGAATTTCATCGATTTGCCTCGCTACCGACTTGCAGGACTCGGGACTAGCACCCGGGAACTCATCATCAAATCATCTTGACGAGTCCCCGTATCAGATATCCCTTCCCACCGCATGAGCAACAGCGCGGGCCTTTTTCATCAATTCCTCGAACTGCCCGGGCAAGAGCGACTGCTCGCCGTCGCTTTTTGCCTCTTCTGGGCACTGGTGAACCTCGATCATCAGACCGTCGCATCCCGCCGCGACACCCGCCATGGCCATCGGTGTCACGAAATCACGGTAACCGGTCCCGTGCGAAGGATCCACGAGGACGGGAAGGTGCGTCTCTTTTTTGATCACCGGAATCGCGTTCAGGTCGAGCGTGTTGCGGGTCGATGTCTCGAACGTCCGGATTCCCCGCTCCCCGAGGACGACCTTGAAATTTCCCCTGGAAAGGAGGTACTCCGCCGACATGAGAAGATCCTTCACGGTGGCGCTCAACCCGCGCTTCAGAAGGACCGGTTTTTTGGAAGCACCACATTCCTTCAGGAGATCGAAGTTCTGCATGTTGCGCGCGCCGATCTGAAGCATGTCGGCGTATTTCGCGACGAGTTCCACCTGGCGCGTGTCCATCACTTCCGTGCACACCAAAAGCCCCGTTTCATCCGCGGCCTGCCGGAGATATTTGAGCCCCTCTTCTCCGAGCCCCTGGAACGAGTACGGAGAGGTCCGCGGCTTGAAAGCGCCGCCTCTCAGGAAGGTCGCGCCGGCCTTTTTGACGATCTTCGCGAGGTCGAACAGCATGTCATAATTCTCAACCGAGCACGGTCCCGCCATGACAACGATCTTTTTTCCGCCGACCTTGACGCCGTGGGCCATCTCAAATTCGGTATTTTCGGCCCGGTAATCCCGGCTTGCGAGCTTGTACGGTTTCAGAATCGCGAGGACCTGCTCCACACCCGGGAACACTTCGAGAGGCTGGACCTGCAGCTTTTCCTCGTCCCCGATGACACCGATCACGGTCCTTTCGACGCCGCGGGATACCTGGGGCGTCAGGCCAAGCTCACGCACCTTCTGGCAGATATGATCCAGCTCCTGCGGCGTTACTGTCTTCTTGAGAACGATGATCATTTTCTTAACCCCCTCGGGGGACCCGGTCCTGAGTCCCTGATTTTCAGGTTTTTTCCGTCAGGCACGCTTTCAACAATCTGATGAATTGCGCGTTCTCGCTGCGACGGCCCACGGTCACGCGGATCCAGTCCGGGAGCTTGTAGGCCCCCATCGCCCGCACGATCATGCCGCTGCGGAGCAGTTCCTGGAATATCTCACTGCCGCTTCTTTTCACGTTGACGAGGACGAAATTCGCCTGGCTCGGCAGGTATTCAAGTCCGAGCTGTTTGAATTTCTTGTAAAAATATTTCCGTCCGGTCTTGACGAGCCGTTTGGTCTTCCAGAGGTAGAACTTGTCCTCGATTGCCGCCACCGCGGCAGCCTGCGCGACGAGATTCACATTGAAGGGCTGGCGAACCTTATGGAGGTATTCCGTCATCTCCCTTGATGTCACGGCGTAACCCACGCGGAGCCCCGCAAGGCCGTAGGCCTTCGAGAAGGTCCTGAGGACGATCACGTTCGGCCGGCCCTCCCTGATGTAGGAAAGCGACCTCGGAAAATCAGCGGCCTCGACAAAATCCACATAGGCCTCGTCAAAACAGACGATGACACGCGGAGGGACCTTCGCGAGAAAAGCGTCCATCTCCCGGGCGGTCAGATAGGTTCCCGTCGGGTTGTTCGGGTTCACGATAAAGACAAGCTTCGTCCGTTCCGTGATCTGGGCCAGGATGCCGTCCAGGTCGTAACGGTAGTCTTTCGTCATCGGAACGGCCTTGAACCGGCCGCCGCAAACCTGCGTCAGGATCGGATAGACCAGGAACGACATCTCGGAGGAAATGACCTCATCCCCTTCCGACAGAAAACCGCGGGCCACCAGTTCGATGATCTCGTTGGAGCCGTTGCCGAAAATGATCTGGTCCTTCGGGATATCGATTTCCCCGGCAAGCCGTTCGAGCAGGTAATAGCAGCTTCCGTCCGGATAAAGATGAACCTCGCGGATCGCCTTGCGCATGGCGCGCAGGACGTCGGTTGAGGGACGCCCGAGCGGGTTCTCGTTCGAGGCCAGCTTCGTGACGTTGCGAATCCCGTACTCACGTTGAAGCTCCTTGATGGGCTTCCCCGGTTCGTAGGGACGGATACTCTGGATATTCGGCTTAAAGGGTATCATTTTCATATCACACATCACACGCCACAAGGCCACATGCATCGCGCGGCGGACGGCGTGCGCCTTATTTTTAGTCTTTCGGTTCTCCCGTCGCGGGATAGGAGCCGAGCACTTTCACAAACTTGACTTTCCGCTCCATCTCCGAAAGCATCTTCCGGACCCGCGGGTTCTCAACGTGGCCTTCAAAATCGATAAAAAAGTAATAATCCCACGCCTTTTTCTTCGAAGGGCGGGACTCGATCTTTGTCATGTTGATCTTGTGTTTCTTGATCGGGAGCAGCATCTCGTAAAGCGCCCCCACCTTGTCGCGGATCGACACGACAACCGAAGTCTTGTCGTGCTTCGTCATCGCCGGAAGCTGCTTCGAGATCACGAGGAACCGCGTCACATTGTTCGCGATATCCTGGATCGCCTCGGCAAGGACGGGCAGGTTGTTGATCGTCGCCGCGAGTTTTGACCCGATGGCGGCCGCCCCATCTTCCTGTACCGCGCGCTGCGCCGCCGCGGCCGTGCTCGGAGCTTCCACGAGCCCCGCGTGATGCAGGTTCGTCTCCAGCCACATCCGGCACTGGCCGAACACCTCGGCCTTGGAGTAGACGCGCCGGACGCGTTTGAGATCCGGGGCATTCGTCATGAGGCTGTGCGAAATCTCGTAGAAGATCTCGGAGCAGATCTTCAGATCGGAATCGATGAACATATCGAGCGTGTGGTTCACCGCGCCTTCGATTGAATTCTCGATCGGGACAACCCCGTAATCCGCGCGGCCCATCTCGACCTCGCGGAAGACTTCCGTGAAGCTGATACAGGGCCGATACTCAACGCTCGAACCGAACTTGGAAAGGGCAGCCAGATGCGTGAAGGTCGCCTCGGGTCCGAGGTAGGCGATCGTGAGCGGCTTTTCCATCGCGAGCGCCGCCGACATGATCTCCCGGTAGATGGCCTTCAGGGCATCCTTGGGGAGCCCCTTTGTTTCTGCCAGCTGGTCAATCTTGCGATAGATCTCGGACTCGCGTTCAGGCGCGTAAACCGCCTTCCCTGCCGCGATCTTTTTCGCGCCGACTTCCCGGACAAATTTCGTGCGGTCGTTCAGAAGACCGATGATCTTCTGGTCGATCTCGTCAATTCTCTTGCGCAGGTGCGTCAGATCCATGATCTTTCGTTGCCTCGTCATTGTTATCGACCGGTGCCGCGTTCTCGACCCCGGGATCAGATTCCGATGCTTCCTCAGGGGATATTTCTCCATGAGCCGGCGCGCTTTCGGAAGCATCCCGGGAAGCTCCCTCCCGAGACACACCTTCCTGGGGAACGTCCACAATCCTGGTCGTGCCGATCAGCTGTTCTTTTTTCACCGAACTTTCCACCATCTGCTGGATCTCGCTCAGGCTCGGAAGCTCCTGTAGTGATTTGAGCCCGAAGTGTTCGAGAAACTTTTCGGTCGTGCCGTAAAGGAATGGCCGGCCCGGGACTTCCTTCTTGCCGACGATCCGGATGAATCCCTTTTCCATCAGCGTGCTGACCACGCCGCTCACATCCACGCCGCGAAGCGCTTCGATCTCGGCCCGGGTCAACGGCTGGCGGTACGCGAGGATCGCGAGCGTCTCGAGCGCCGACTGGGTCGCCTGTCTGGCCTTGCGCTGGAGCTCAATGCGGAGAATCCACGGCGCGAATTCTTTCTTCGTGGAAAGCTCGTAACCTCCCGCGATTTCAACGATCTCGAACGGGCGACCCTGCTGTTTGTATTCTTCCTTCAACTCAGTCACGATCTGGTCGATCTGCGCGGCGGTCAGCACCTTCGTCACCTTGCGGATTTCGGCGGGCGTCAGGGGTTTTGGCGAAGCGAAGATCAAGGCCTCCACCACCTTTTTCGCGGACGCGGGATCTTTCAGGTCCTCCTCGCGAAGCGACTCGACCCGATACCTGGATGGATCCACGAGGGTCTCAAGGACCCCGCTTTCCTCAAGCTGATCCTGGATCTCCCTGTCGAGCTCCTTGCGGAGCGCTTTCATTTTCGCCTGCTTTTCGCGTTCTTTGGCCGCAGTGCTCATGACCCGATCGTATGATTCCCCGTGTCTGTCGGCTGCGGTTCATCCGTCCCCGCAACGGGAGGCTCGGCGTTCTCCGCGGCCGGTTTATTTTGTGAAGTGCTTTTATACCCGGACTCGTCGCGCTTTTCAATCACGATCTCACCAAAGGTCTTGTCCTGGAACACTCTGGCGAACCGTGTCCTGACAATTTCGAGGATGGCAAGAAACGTCGCAACCAGTTCATTCCGGCTCCATCTGCCGGAAAAAAGTTCCGTGAACCGCATCTTGTTCTTTTCGATCAGAACAGCCTGGATCTCGACCATTTTCTCCTCGATCGAGATGACCTCCTCGAAAACTTCATGCGGCTTTTCGCGCTCCTTTTTGGCGAGCACGTTCTGGAACGCCACGACCAGGTCAAAAAAGTTCGCGCTGAACGTATCGATGCCGGCGTCCTCGGGTTTCATCTCGCTGAGATAATAATCCGAAATCTGACGCGTGAACATCTTGCCGCGCTCCGTCTGGAGGAGGCCGAGCTCCCTGGCCGCTTCCTTGAAAGCCTGATACTCGAGAAGCTTCTTCACAAGTTCGGCGCGCGGGTCCTCGCCCTCGTTCTCCTCCACTTCCTTGTCGGTCGGCAGGAGCGTCCTCGATTTGATGTAAATGAGCGTTGCCGCCATCACGACAAACTCCCCCGCGACTTCGAGGTCGAGTTGCTTCATCCGGTGGAGATAATCGAGATACTGTTTCGTGATTTCCGCGATCGGGATATCGTAAATATTCATCTCGTTCTTCTTGATCAGATCAAGAAGAAGGTCAAGCGGTCCGTCATAGACCGGAAGTCTGACCCGGAGCGGATCGAACGCGCTGTCTGTGGTCCCGGCCACCGGCGCAGGTTCCGGCGTTCCTTCTTCCCGGGTTACGGAAGGGCCGGGAGAGCTTTCCATCTCCGGCGAGACATCCCCGGCAGTCGAACCGTCAGGAGCCACCTCATCCCCATGATCCTGTTCATTGGCAGAAGACTGATCGCCAGAATCGACGACCGGATGTAGCGGATCACGAGATTCCTCTTCTTTCGGCAAGGAAGGATCGGAAAGGTTCTCACCCGAAGGCTCCGCTCCCCCCGTTTCGCAAGGGAGAGGGTCAGGATCGGAAACGTTCGGCAACGATCCGGCCGCGTTTACGGCAGGAGTCCCATCGCCCGGGAGGCTTCCTTCAAGGTCTGGCTCGCGACCGATCTCGCCCTCACCGCTCCCTTGTCCAGGATCTCCCGGATTTCCTTGGTTTTCTTCAGCCATAATGCTCGTTTTTCCCTTATCGGGTCCAGGTATTGGTTCAGTTTTTCGCACATTTCTTTCTTGCAGTCCACGCAGCCCCGCGTGGCATTACGGCAGGCGCAGGCAACGGCGTCCGTATTGTCCGGATTGAAAAGCTTGTGATAAAAAAAGACAGGACACTTTTCCGGATCCCCTTTGTCCTCACGCCGCTTCCGCGCCGGATCCGTCACCATCTGCGTCAGCACCTTCTTCGTCACTTCCTCACGGGTGTCTGAGAGGTAGATGCAATTGCCGTAGCTTTTGCTCATCTTCCGGCCATCAAGCCCCGGGACCCGGGGGGCCTGTGTCAGAACGCCATCCGGCTCGGGGAAAACCTCTTTCTCGTAAAGGTGGTGGAACCGGCGGATGATTTCGCGCGTCAGCTCGATATGGGGTAGTTGGTCCTCCCCGACAGGCACTTTGTCGGCCTTATAGATCGCGATATCCGCGGCTTGCAGCACCGGATATCCGAGAAAGCCGTGCGTGTGGAGGTCCTTTCCTTTCAGTTCCCTGATCTGATCCTTGTACGTGGGATTCCGTTCCAGCCAGCCGAGAGGCGTTATCATCGAAAAAAGCAGCCCGAGCATCGCGTGCTCCTGGACCTCGCTCTGGATGAAGATAGTGCATTTTTCCGGATCGAGACCGCTCGCGAGATAGTCGACCATGACCTCCGTCGTCTTTTCCGCGATCGTGGTCTTGTGCTCATATTCGGTCGTCAGGGCATGCAGGTCCGCGATCATGAAAAAAGAATCATGCCCCTGCATCTTTCTGTAATTTTCAAGCGTTCCGAGCAAGTGCCCGAGATGAAGTTTTCCGGTGGGACGCGTACCGCTTAGGATTCGTGACATTGGGTTTCCTGGGGTTTTTCAACGGGTGAATTTTACGTATATTAAAGGATGCTCAAAAGGGTGTCAAACAACCTGAAAGACGGGAACCCGGGACTCGCTCCTCGTCGTCCGTCATCGCCTTTCTCTAAAAACAGGTCCCTGGTCCCGGGCGACGGGCCCCGCTCTTGAGCTTCAGCCCAGGAGGTAGCCCATCCGTTTTACCGCCTTCGCCATACGGGCAAGAGCCTCGGATACGGTCTTCCCTTCCGTGAGATTTCCGGCATAGATCGCGGCATATCCCCTGCGGTTGCGAATCTTGAACGTGGTAATCTTCCCGCGAGACAGTTTTTTAAGGACTTTTTGGGCCATAATCATCCTCCTGGTAACGAACTGTTCTGGTTAGTATCGGCGGATTTAAAACAGAACCTGATACGGAGTACAGGGCTTAATACTCCGGAGCCGGTTTTTACACCATGCGTTCTACTCCGCACGTCATACTGATCTCAGACCCTTACGACTTCCTTCACTTCGGGGATACATTCTTTCAGATAGGCTTCGATACCGTTCTTGAGAGTGATCTGGGCGCTGGGACAGCCGGAACAAGCGCCTTTGAGACGCAGTTTCACGATCCCGTTCTCGAACCCGCAGAAAACGGCGTCTCCCCCGTCCCGCGCGAGCGCGGGACGGATCTGCTCTTCGAGAATCTCGATGATCTTGCGCTCGATCTCGTTCCCGGGGTTTTCAACATCGGCACACTGTTCGCAAACTTTCGGGCTGGTCTGTCCGCAGGTCAGATGGGCTTTGATCGCCGCGGTCACAAGCGGGATAACGGGGCCCCAGGTCTGTGCCTTTTCATTCCGGATGACGGTGACATGATCCGGGCCGATCATGACCTCTTTGACATATTTGATCCTGAAGAGCTCGACCGCGAGCGGCGATTTCTCCGCCTCGGCCGCGGACGCGAAATGAACGGCCCCGCGGGTGCAGACCGGAACGCTGACGTTGAATTTGAGTGAATCCGGATTGGGCGTAAATTCGGTGGTGATCTGAATATCTTTCATAGGCGGGAGTATATCCTAAAACCTTCTTGCCCGCAAAAGATTCTGACCTTATCCAACCTCGTAGGTTGGATCGGGTGCCCGGTCAGACAACCTTCGTGAGGGCATCCGGGACTGTCTTTCCGACGCTCACAAACCCGTGATCCTTCAGGATCGCAAGGTCATGGTTTTTCAGGACCTCTACGGCGGAACGGGCGAATTCCGGCGTTCCGTAAGGATAGATCTTTCGGGTCGCGATCGCGCCTTTCAGGTCGAGCGTGTGCGCGTGCAGGATCACCGAAATATCTTTCCGGGCGGCGTAGATTAAAAAATGCATCATCGCTTCCGAACTCGGGTCCCCGTCCCCGGCCGCGAAGACCTTCTTCCCGGCGATATCGACGTCCGTAACGAGAACAAAATCTTCCCGCGTGAGGCTTCCAAGCCGGGAACCCGCGCGAGTAATCACAAAGCCGCCGACATACCGAAAGCTCATGTTTCCACTGTTTTCCGGGCAGAAGCCTCGCGCGGAAAGATCTCTACCGGCACGGATCAGTTCTCCGATCCGCGGATCATCGATCGGCTCCTCGGGAAGCCTCACGATCTCGAATTTTACGCCGACATAATTTTCAGCCATATCGCCTACGTTATCCGCCGGATGCCGGCTTTGGCAAACGCTTTTTTCAAGAGCCCGGGCCTTGTTCTGAAATCAGGCCTCACGAAATATTTTATGAAATATTTTTCTGCCGCCCGACCTCCGGGATCACGGCCCGTACGCCGGAATGCCTGCGGAGCGGCCGCAGACGTGAAACGGGACCTGCGCCCTGGTCTTGCAGAACGCCGACGGGTCAGAGATGACGGTTCCGGACAGCTTCGCCCTTCGCCTTCTCCAGGGCAACGATCTTCAGGGACAGGGAATGCGTTCAGGTCAGTTCAAGAACGATGAACAGCACGAGACTCAGCAGGAGACAATAATAGCCAAAAAGGAAGAATCGGGCCTGCTTGATGATGGCCATCAGCCAGGCGATCACGAGATATCCCGTCACCGCGGCGACCACGAAACCCACGAGGATTTCCCAACCCACGCGGCTCACCTCGCGGAGCCCTTCTTCGATATCCAGGACGATCGCACCGAGAATTGCGGGAATGTAGATGAGAAAAGAGAATTTGGCGGCATCGTCACGTTTAATGCCCAAGATCATGGCGGCGAGGGTCGTGCTTCCCGAACGCGAGATGCCCGGGAACAGGGCCACCGCCTGCGCAACACCGATCATCAGGGCCCGTTGCCACCCCATCTCGAACATCGTCTTCTTCCCGTCGTGAAACTTGAGGCTCGCGAGCAGCGCAATCCCCATGATCATCCACGCGGCCGCCACGAAACGGATATCCCCGAACGCGGCCTCGACGAAACTTCTCCCGCCGATAGCCATGACCCCCGTCGGGATCAGCGTGATCAGGATATAGATCCAAAGCCGCGGGAAGGCCACCGGAGCGCGGAAAGCAGGGTTCTCCTCATGGACCACGACGTCCCGTTTGCCGCCGATGAACTCATAAAGACCGGCAAGAACTCCCCATATCTCCGCGCGGAGATAGACGAACACCGCTATCAGGGTTCCCGCGTGAAGGGCGATATCAAAAGAGATCATCGGCTCTTTCATCCCGAAAATATTCTGAAAAAGCACGAGATGCCCGCTGCTCGAAACGGGAAGGAATTCCGTCAATCCCTGGACGAGACCAAGCGCAGCCGCCTTGAGGAGTGAAAAACCGAAAACAGGATCCACAGGGGCTCCCTTTATCTCGCCTGGGTGGTCGTTCGGATATTCTGTTCGATCGTCTTCGCGGGCGTCGTTTCCCGGAGTGACGGCGCGGGCGCGGCCGGCGCGACATAGAACTCTTCGCCGGTCACCTCGGGAGCGGCCACGGCGGAAGTCGTTCCGCTGCAATCATGGAAAGGGATGCCAAACGGAGTGAAATATTTCCGCGTGCATTCCTGCCCTTTATCGTTCTTGTATTGGGTGACGACACATCCCGGGAAAAACACCGTGATAAGAACCGCCAAAGAAACCGCCCGGGTTCTATTCATATTGGTCTCCGTTCTTGAACTCCCATATCCAACGCTTTGGTTCGTTTGAACAAGAACTTATTTTTTCACGTAGCGCATGGCCCGTTCCGTCGAAGTCTTCGCAACCGTGGTGGGTTCTTCCGGAGCCTGGACAACCGGTGCCGGTGCTGAGACCACGGGCGCGGGTTTCGCGACTACCGTCACAGGAGCTACATAGGTGCCGCAGTTCGAGCAGCCTTTATCCTTACTTTTGCACGCCGATGCGCATCCCGCAGCAACCAGCGCAATCAACACAAAAACCAACGGCCTCAAGAACGTCATGGTGATTCTCCTTTGTTAAAGAAACTGCTTCATTTTGTTTTTTTGAAGTTCAGCAACGACTTTCCGGATCTCTTCGGTCTCGTCCATCGGACAGACCAGAATGGCATCCTCCGTCTCGATCACAACGTGATCTTTCAGCCCCACGGCCGCGATCAGTTTTCCCCGTGATTTTACGAAATTTCCGGAGGATTCCACAAGTAAAGTCTTGCCGGCCGTGACATTCCCGCTTCGGCCTTGCGCAAGAAGTTTCGCGAGCGAGGCCCATCCCCCGACGTCGTTCCAGCCCATCGACACGGGCATGGTCAGAATCCGCCCCGGAATCTTCTCCATTAATCCGTAATCGATCGAGATCGAAGGGACCCCGGAGAAAAGAGATTTGATCCTTGCGGCGCTCATTCCACCGGATGCGATCGAGGTCACTGTCCTAAAAACCTCCGGAAGAAATACCCGGGCGGTCTCCAGCAGGCAGTCGGCGCGCCAGACAAAAATCCCCGCGTTCCAGAGGAATTTCCCGGACGCGACATACTTCCGGGCCCTGGCCGCATCCGGTTTCTCATGGAATTTTTTCAGATAAAAGATGTTTCCGGAGCGCTTCTCACCCATTTCCAAATAGCCGTAGCCGGTATGAGGCGCATCCGGACGAATCCCGAGCGTGACCGGCATTCCCGTCGATCCCGCGGCGCGGAAGGCGGCACGGACAGTACGCGTGAAGGTCTTTTCATCGCGGATGTAATGATCCGCCGGAAAGATACCGATCACCGCGGAGGGATCGCGGCGCATC
>MWBI01000129.1 GCA_002068945.1 Candidatus Omnitrophica bacterium ADurb.Bin314 | reverse complement strand
CCACCCCAGGCGACCTTCCCGGCTTCACCGACGCGGACCGTGAGATTCGCGTTCCGGTATTCCCCCGCTTCCGCTTTCGAGACGGCTTCCTTTCGAAGCTCCGGCAAAAAATCATTGATCTCGTGGCGCGCGATCGGGCAGGCGGTCACCTCCTCGAGACGGTGCGTGTTCTCGAGCATGAATCCCATTTTCCAGCCACCGTCCCGGTCCTTGCGAAGCGTGAGGTCCAGGCGATTCCGGTAATGATAGAAATCCGGTGAAGGCACGACGGATTCAATGACCTCGGGATCGAGGCCTTCCAGGGCGTCCGTCAGAAGCGCGCGGAGAGCCCCGGCTTTCAGGACAAGTTCATCCTCATACGGGATATCCTGGTACTTGCAACCACCGCAGGTCCCGAAAAGGGCACAGGCCGGCTTGATCTTTGGAATACGTGAAGTGTCACAAACGGTCAGCATGATGGCGCCTAGTTTACGGACAAGCCCCGGCGCCGTCGAGGGTTGTTTTCACCCCCTCCACCCCACGCTGTCGAATAAATTCAACCGCATGGGTTGATGGCCGTCCCGAACAACGTTATACTGCCCGCCATGGACGGAAAAATCTTCATCCAGGGTCTCGAAACAAACTGTATTATCGGCACGCTCCCCGGAGAACGCCGCCGGAAACAAAAGATCGTGGTCGACCTCGGGTTCCCTGCCCCGGTTAAAAAACCCGCGAAGACCGATGACCTTCGCGACGCCCTTAATTACAAAGCGATCGCGGAACGGGTTGCGAGCTTCGTCTCAGGAAGCCGTTTTTACCTCATTGAGACCCTCGCAGAACGCCTTGCGGCCCTTCTCCTGAAGGAATTCTCTCTCGGAAGCATTACTCTCAGGGTTTCCAAACCGAAGGCTCTCGGGAACGCGCGAAATGTCGGGGTGGAAATCGTAAGGAAATCGGCTTAAAGCGCGAGAGCGGCGTACTTGGCGTAAGGGGCCCCGCCACATACCATATCCATCGTCCCGCCGATGATCCCGCTCACCATTCTCGCGGTCCCGCGGATCACGCCCGTCACAATCCCGAACGGGAACATCACTCGGCCGGAATCCTGGAGGATCGCCGCCGGAATGGCCAGCGTACTGCCGAGCACCCGGCCGGCCCCCCGCTGGATGTAGGCCATATTCCTCGCGTCGGAAGCAAACACCCGCGGGAGTGGCCCCACTGCAATCAGCGTCGTCAGAATCAGCATCGTCGCAAGCTTCTTCATGGCAGGTGTATCGGCATTTAAAGTATTGAACTTTCGGGGAATTTGGATACCATGTTCCCCCATATGAAGAACGTTCTCGTCACGGGCGGATCCGGGTTCATCGGCTCCAACCTCGTCATGGAGCTCCAGAGCAGATTCCCGGAGGCCTTTATCACGGTCCTTGAGGACTTCCGCAGTTCCTCGTTCAAGAACCTCCTCGGTTTTAAAGGAGATATCCTGGCCTTTAACTGCGCCGATAAGTCGTGGATGACGTGGGCCAGAGGGAAAAAGCTCGACATCATTTATCATATGGCATCCATTACGGATACCACCATCCACGACCAGAAGCTGATGATGAATGACAATGTCGAGGGATTCCGCAATATCCTTGAACTCGGCGTCGAAAAGAAAGCCCCGGTCATCTACGCCTCCTCCGCCGCCACTTACGGCACGATCGATCGCCCGATCAAGGAATCCGACGCCGGCCGGGCGAACAATATCTACGGCTATTCCAAGTGGATCATGGATCAGCTTGCACGGTCCTACTACGGAAAGACCAGGGTCGTGGGACTCCGTTTCTTTAACGTCTTCGGCCCGAAAGAGGATTTCAAAGGCCACGCGGCCAGCATGATCTACCAGCTCTGTCTCCAAATGATGGAAGGCAAGCGCCCCAGAATCTTCAAGTGGGGCGAACAGAAACGCGACCATATCTATGTAAAAGACGTCGTGTCGGCCGTTCTCATGGCCCACACGTCGAAACAATCGACGGTCATGAACCTCGGCACCGGCCGCGCGACCTCCTTTAACGAGATCGTGGATGCCCTGAACGAAGCGCTCGGCACCAGTTTGAAGCCGGATTATTTCGACAATCCCTACGCATCCTTCTACCAGAATTTCACCCAGGCCGACATGAGCCACCACGAGGCCATGACCGGGTTCCGCTGTAAATTCGCGACCCGCGAAGGCATCCTCGATTACGTCCGCAATCACCTCGCCAAAAAATAACCGGTTCCGCCTTTACGCTCTTCCAGCGCGTCCCGGGCCACAAAAAGCGGATTGCCCTCTTTTTGCGCGCTATGCTAGACTAGCCCCATGAAACGCGAACAGTTCATTTCCGTTTTCTTCATTGCGGCGCTTGTTTTCATCGTTTACCTCGTCATCCAGATCTTTTCGCCTTTCATCTCCGCCATGTTCTGGTCCGCGGTGCTGGCCTTCGCGCTCTTCCCTGCGTACGCCCCTTTCCAGAAACGCTTTCCGAAGCACGGGACTCTGACCGCGACCATCATGACGTTCCTCGTCTTTGTCCTGATTATCCTGCCTCTTGTGATGATCCTGATTAATGTGACGGCGCAGGCCATCGAGACCTCGCAAGGGATTTACAATTACGTCCGGCAGGGAAAACTGGAGCAACTGATCGAAAATATCCGGGCCACGGGCTGGATCCGGAAAGTGGAGACCAAGATCGTCCAATGGGACATGCTGAAACAAAACCTGACGTCCTGGCTACTCGTCGCGACGGAAAAGATCGGCAACTTCACGGCGTCCCAGGTCGGCACCTTCACGAAGAACATCCTCTTTTTCCTTCTGAACTTTTTCTTCATGTTCTTCCTGACGTTCGTCTTTTTCAAGCACGGGGCTAAAATCTACGAATTCATCTACCAGATCGCCCCATTCGAAAAAGAGACCAAGGACACCATCTTCCGGCAGATCAACGACACCTTCACGGCGGTCATCCGGGGACAAATCCTCACGAGCTTCGCTCAGTCCGTGGTCGCCGGCATCACTTTCTGGATACTGGGCATTCCCGTGCCCGTCCTTTTCGCGTTCCTGCTTTTCATCACGTCCATGATCCCCGTCCTCGGAGCCGCGAGCATCTGGCTACCGCTTGTGATCTACCTCGCGTTGTCGGGGTTCATAATCAAGGCGATCATCCTGGCGGGAGTGGGACTCCTGGGAATCAGTCTGCTCGACAATATCATCAAGCCCGCGATCATCGGGGAGAGAACGAAACTTCCGTATTTCCTGCTGTTTTTCGGAATCATGGGGGGACTGAAGTTCTTCGGCCTGATGGGAATCTTTCTCGCTCCGGTCGTGCTTTCGGTCTTCTTCGCGTTGATCCGGATTTACCGCCAGCAATACCTGTAACCATCGCCGCAAGCCGTAAAGGCACAACGCCGCGCGAAAAAGAATTCCCCGGCGTCTCGCATCGTATGGCGCGTGGCCTTGTTTATCCGCCGAGGATTTTCGTATCCTGGCCGATCTTGATCCCTTTCATCCACGCCTCAAGTTCTTGCGGAGACTGGCTCGACGCGAGCGCGGTCTCTCGCGTGATAAGCTTCTTCTCCCAAAGCTGAAGCAGTGACTGGTCCATCGTCTGCATTCCCTCCTGGCTGCTGTTCCGGAGAGCCTGCGCGAGCTTGTCGACCCTGTGCTCCATAATGAGCTGTTTGATAATATAACTGCCCAGCATGATCTCAACGGCAGGGACGAGGCTTTTCCCGTCGGCGCCGACAAGGAGCTTTTGTACCGCGATACAGCTGACATTCATGGCAAAATGCCGCAGCACCGCCTCACGGTGTTCGGGGGCAAAGAAACCCAGCACGCGGTCAAAAACTTGCCCGACCGACTGGGCGTGCACGGTAGAGATCACGAGACGGCCCACCTCGGCCGAGGCAAGCGCAAAACTGAACGATTCGGCATCCCGCATTTCTCCGATCACAACCACGTCCGGGGACTGCCGGACAATGTATTTCATCGCCGACGCAAAACTCTCCGTATCCTCCCCGACCTCCCGCTGCTGGATCAGGCACTGCTTGTCCTCATGGAGATATTCGATGGGGTCCTCGATCGTGATCACATGTTTCTGGGCGTTTTCATTCATCGTATGGATCATCGCGGCGATCGTTGTCGTTTTCCCGGAGGAGACCGTGCCGCCGATCAGGATGATGCCGGCCTTCTCGAGAGCCACTTTTTGCAGGATGGGAGGAAGCGCCAGCTGCGAGAAATCCGGAACCCCTTTCCACAAGAGACGGAAGACAGCCGAAAGCGTTCCCTGCTGATAAAAGATGTTCCCTCGGAAGCGGCAGCCCTTTCCGGAGTGCGTTAAACCGAAGTCGATGCTCTTGTTCTTCGTCAGTCCTTCGAGCTGCTTGGGCGTCAGGATCTCGCGGCTCATCGCCTCGATCCTTTCCCCGGTCACAGGCGGGAACGGAAGCGGCGTCACGAGATGACCGAGCCGCATGCGCGGCGCCGTGTCCGCCTTGAAAAACACGTCCTGCCCCTTCAGGTCGATCGCATACTCCAGCACGGACATTAGTAAAGCTCGTTCGCTCATGGGCAGCCTTTCTGTTCGATGAACAGCCGTTAGAAACACGGGGGTATTGTAACACTCGGCTTTGCCGTCAAACAAGTGTATCGGCCAGGCAGTTTAAAATTGCATTCCATTTTCGCCTTTGTTTGATTATCATATTTTTCCGTGAGGGTCTCCATATTATGAGGGTCGAAAAAAGAACGCCGGTCGCCGCCATCTATGAGAAGGCCTACTATCTTTATCAGATTCGCATTCTCGCGATCCTTGCCCTGATCTCACTCTATATCTTCACGAAGCGGTGGGTGGGCTCGGAGGCCAACCTCTGGCCGCTCCTTGGCGTCATCCTGATCGAGATTTTTGTCAACCGGCCCTACAAGTTCCTCTTTACCGATTCCGCCGCGGGTTACCGGGTGCTTCTCTGGTCCGTCGTCATCGACTTCGCCGCGGAAACGACGGCCCTGCACCTCCTCGGCGAGATGGACCTTTTCATCTACGGAATCTGCTATTTCATCTCGATCGTCTATTGCGCCCTCAACATCCGCGCGTCCCTGAGCTTCGCCTTCGCGACCCTGGCCTCGGCAATCCATATCGTGTTGCTCGTCCTGGAGCATTTCCATGTAATCCCCGCTACCGTATCCTTCGCCGGACAGGCCGTCACCTGGAGCGAGCAACTCAGCATGACGGTACGGTATATCGCCTTTTTTTATCTTCTCGCGATTTTCGTGCGGTTCATGGGAAAGGCGCTGATACAGAAAGAGGAAAAGCTCGAGGACCTGATCCGGGAGCTCAAGAGCACAAACGAAGAAACGAAATACGCATACCACCTTCAGACTGATTATTTCGCGCGCATGAGCCACGAGATCCGGGCGCCCTTGAACTCCATCCTCGGTTTCTCGCAACTCCTGCTCGAGAACGCAACGGGTCCTCTTTCCGACAAGCAGCGGGACTTTATCACGCGCATCGAACGCGGTAGCCGCCACCTCCGGGACATGATCAATGACGTGTTGGACCTTTCCAAGATCGAATCCAAGAAAATGAGCCTCACGCTCAGGGAAACGAACCTCGTCAAGGTCCTTGGTTCCGTCTACGACTTTTTCTACGAAGAAGCCTGCCTGAAAAAAATCGTCTACAGGTTCGTCGAAAAACCCCGACAGCCCCTGTTCGTGACCTGTGACGAGCTCAAGATTCGCCAGGTCCTCTACAATCTGCTTTCAAACGCCATGAAATTCACTCCCCGGGGCGGACGGGTCAGCATTTCGCTGAAAAAAGGAACGGAAGGCGCGGTGATCTGCGTGGAGGATTCGGGCCCCGGTATTGACCGGGAATTCCAGAAGGTGATCTTTACACCTTATGAGCAGGCGGGGCGGACCGTGACCGAAGAGACCAGGGGGACGGGTCTCGGCCTTGCGATCTCAAAACAGTTCGTGGATCTGCACGGCGGGAAGATTCGGGTCGAAAGCGATCCGGGACACGGCGCCCGTTTCTATGTCGAGCTTCCGTTCAAGGCCAAACCACCGGTCGAAAATCCGATGGATGAGATCGGACCACAGCCCCGCTCCTGAGATCACCCCCCTTTTAAACCC
>MWBI01000128.1 GCA_002068945.1 Candidatus Omnitrophica bacterium ADurb.Bin314 | reverse complement strand
CAGCCCGAAGGTGGCCTGACAAGACGAAGACGGCTGAACCCCATGTTCTTGAGAGCGCGGGCCACTGCCCCGATATTATCGGGGTTTTCGGGACGGACGAGGATCGTGATGATGTTTCGAAAATTCATGAAAACGAAACAAAAACTACTCGGATCTTTCCCAGACGTAATCGGGCATACTGAAAAAGCTCGTGATCGGACGGGTGTCTTTTGTCGCCCACGCGTGGGTCGGCATGATGAAAAGGTCGTTCACGGAAGAAGACGCTCGCGCGATAACATTGAAGACCGTTTTGGGGACATAGGCAAGCGGCCAGGCCCGGGGGTGGACCTCCTTCTCAGCCATCGCGGTCCTGACAAGTTCTCCGGGGAACGTAACGAGGTTGATGCCTCCGCGTTTCATGCCCTCCCCGATTCCGCCGCCCTCTATCGGTTCCGCGGCCGATCCCATTCGTGCAACAAGCATCATCCCCGCCAAAAAAACCGCCGTCATGAACACCCTCATGATCTTCTCCTTCATCTTAAGTTTTTTCCATCGTTGCCAGAAAGAAACCGTCCGTGCCGCTTTCGGGCGGCCACAACGCAAAAAACCTTTCTCCCGCGTCACCGCAGGGGACACACCGAAGCTCCGGATGTTTCGCGAGGACTTCCTCGACAAGCGTTTCGTTCTCGACCGGCTCCAGCGAGCAGGTGGCGTAGTACAGTTTGCCGTTTTTCTTCAGGTATGGCAAAGCTTTTTCGAGAATCCCGGCCTGCTCTTCATGAAGCCGCGCGAACCAGGTCTCGTCGATCCTCCACTTGGCGTCCGGGTTCCGGCCCATCGTTCCCGTTCCGGAGCATGGGGCATCGACCAGGATCCGGTCGAACCCCTTCCGGGCGACCGCCAGTTCCGACATGCGATCGAGGTTCACCGGGAAGATATTGAACGCTCCCGCGCGCTTCGCGCGTTTTTTCAACTCATCAAGCTTGTAACCGCGAAGGTCCGTCGCCACGATCCGGCCTTTGTTCTCCATCATCGCGGCCAGCATGAGACTCTTCCCGCCCCCACCCGCGCAGACATCCCAGACCGTCTCTCCCGGTTTCGCGTCCATTTTCAGACAGACCAGCTGACTTCCCTCGTCCTGGAGTTCGAACCATCCATCCCGGAAAGCGGGGCTATCGAGCACGTTTCTGCGTTCCCGTAAAATGACCCCAAAAGGAGAACGGGGTGCCGCTTCCGCCTTCACACCCATCCGGCAAAGGGCGCCGATCAGTTTTTCGCGGGTGGTTTTGAGCGTGTTCGTCCGGAGAATCGGTCGCGGCCGGCTCAGAAAACAGCTGCATAGCTTTTCGGCCTTTTCGGCTCCGTACCGCTCTCGCCACCGCTTGACGAGCCAGAGCGGGAACGAATAAAGAAGGGCGTGTTTTTCATCCTCCGGAAGTCCCGCACAGCCCTCCGGAAGAATCTGGTCCTGAAGCGCCTCATAGACGCCTTCCAAGAGGCCGGTCCCGTCAAAGAACTCCTTTCCGATCAGGTGTTCCTTCGCCGCCGCGAGCGAGCAAAAGAGCACGTCCCGCTCCGCTCCCTCCGGGGACGGTTGCGCGAAACCCCGCCCACTTTCAAGCCATGCCTCAAGAAAGCTCTTGTGCCGGAATGCGCCAAAAATCGTTTCGGACAGGAACCGGCGGTCGCGAGCGCCTGTTTTTTTTCGATGATGAAAAAAATAACGGCTCAGAAAGCGATCGGCGGGTATCGATTCCTTTTGCGCCCCGCTCCAAAGCCCGGCGGCAACACGCAGCTGCGCCCTGATACGCCTGCTCTCTCTTTCATCCGCCATTCTGGACACCCCTCACGCCCCGTGCCGTCACGAAGGTCTTTAAAAGTAAAAAGGCCTGATCGGGGAGATCAGGCCTTTTTTGGATCTACGGGTCCCAACAATAAACTCAGTAACTCTCTTCTCCGGCCTTGAGGATGCGCTGGCGGATATTCGATTCGCGCGCGAAACGGTTCTGCCGCGAAACATCCAGTGTCCGCTGCGCCTCAAGCATCTGTTCCTGCACGTACGGGTCATTGTCCTTCTTGCGGGCGGTGACGAAGGCGTCCGTCGCGCTCCACAGATGGTTGGCAAGCAACGGCCCCGCGCCGGCCCAAACGATCGCGCCGCCCGGAACGAAACCGAGAATGACGGTCGCGGTGATCGCTGCCACCTCGATGCCGGCCATCAGCTTGGTCTTGGTGCTCCCAAACTGGCCGTTCATCGTTTGGCCGGTGGTCGGCAACAGAAGAGAAGCGCCAAACTCTTTACCACCCGCCGCGAACGCCGAAGGAACCGTGAAAACGGTAACAAGGAATAATACCAAAATGCAGGACAGGAATTTCTTCATAATTCGGTCTCCTTGGATTGAGGTGTTTCCGCCGTATCATTAACGTCCTGAAAGCCGAAAATCTTAACCTCTGTTATTTTGAGAAACTTTCCCGGCTCCAGTTCGAGAGCACTTCGGTGAAAAGCCTGACCCCGAATCCCGTCGCGCCCTTGGGACATTCGTGATTATTCTTCCCGATATAAGCCGTTCCCGCGATGTCGAGATGGACCCATGGCACCTTCGCCGGGACGAACTCCTTGAGAAACATCGTCGCGGTGATGGTCCCCGCGTAACCGTCGCCGGTGTTGTTGATGTCCGAGTGGTTCCCTTTGATCGCATCCGCGTACTCGTCCCAGAGCGGCAGCTGCCAGCAACGCTCGCCGGTCTTCTCGCCCGCTTCGCGGATCGTATCGATCAGTTTTTGATCGGTACCGAGGATCGCGCAGGTCTTGTCACCGAAGGTCAGGTGGGCGAGTCCTGTCAACGTGGCCGCGTCGATGATCGCGTCCGGCTTGTATTTTTCGCAGTACGCGAGCGCGTCCGCGAGAATCAGCCGTCCTTCCGCGTCCGTGTTGATGACCTCAACGGTCTTCCCGTTGTACATCCTGATGATATCGCCTGGACGCTGGGGATTGTTCGCAACGTTGTTCTCCACGCACGGCGCAAGGCCGATAACACGGAGCGGGAGCTTGAGGTCCGCGACAAGCCCCATCGTCGCGATCACGGCGATCGCGCCGGACTTGTCGAACTTCATCTCCTCCATCCCCTTCGAGGGCTTGATCGAGATGCCGCCTGTGTCAAAGGTGACGCCTTTGCCGACGAGGCACACGGTCCCGTTCTCTTTATATTCCTCTCCGTGCTCCAGGATAATGAGCGCGGGGGGCGTCACGCTCCCCCTGTTCACACCGAGAATGCCGTTCATTCCGAGTTCGGTCAGCTCCGTGAGATCGAGCGCGGTGTGCCGGAGCCCCTTTTCCTCCGCAAGCTTCCCGGATTCCTCGACGAGCCGCGGCGGGTTCATAACGTTGGCCGGCTCGTTGTTGAGGTCGCGGGCATAGATCACGGCTTTCGCGATCTTTTCCGCGCGGGTCACGGCGCGCTTCAGTTCGCCGGCAAGGTTCTTGTCTTCGAAGACCAGCTCGAACGTTTCCGGGAATTTCGGAAGCGCGTCCTTTTTCCCGGTCTTGTACCGAAGGAAACGATAAGAGGCAAGCATCGCGCTTTCCGCGAAGATCCCGGCAGCCGTTTTCGCCTCCAGAACATCCCCCAGAAAGGTGTCCGCGAGCACGCGGATTTTCCCGGCCTTTCTCGTGCCGGCGACCTCAATGATTTTTCCGGCAATCTTGCGGAGCAATGCCGGCTTCAGGTCCTTCTTTTCCCCGAGTCCAACCACGACCACCTCCGCGGCGTGCCGATAGGCCGGCTGGAAGGAAGCGAACACCTCCTGCGGCTTTCCCGCGAACCGTTCTTTCTTGATCGCGGCCTCGAGCACCTTTCCGAAAAGCGGCTCGATCTTTTTGATTCCCTGCAGGTCTTTCCCGCCCTTGAAGAACCCGATGAAAAGGATGTCGGCTTTCGCGCCGCCTTTGGAAGAAACGAGTACCGTTTTCATGTCACAACCTCCCTGGGATTATTTCGTGAAGAATAATTTGAACGCGACGACAACCAGAAAAACGGAAAAAATCCTCCGGAGCATTAGCTCGTCGGTCGCGACCGAGAGCCTGGTTCCCAGCCAGACGCCGAGGATGCTGAAGATGCCCATCGCCACGGCGATCCTGAGGTCGACCATGCCTTGCCGGTGGTGGAAGAATGCGCCGAACATGCCCGTGAAAATGATCGTCATGAGCGAGGTCCCGACGGCCCGGTGCGTGTCCATCCCCTTCAACATGATCATGAGCGGGATGTAGATCGTCCCGCCGCCAACGCCAAGGAGCCCGCCCGTGAAACCGCCGATCAACCCGATCAACGCCGCAATCCAGTCCATGGCCTCAGCACCCCGCCCGGTCCAGCGCAAGATTGACAAGGCGATCGACATGCCTGATCTTTGCGTGTTCGCGCGGCACATGGAAGTAAGTCACGCGCTTGAATTTTTTTTCGAGGGACTTGACCTGAACGAAGAACGGCTTGAGATGTTCGGCCTTGAGCTTATAGACCCCAGAGAGCTGGCGCGCCACAAGCTCGCTGTCGAGGAAATAATCCGCTTCTCCGATGCCGAGCTCGGAGGCGAGCGTCAGGCCGCGAACCACGGCCGTATATTCCGCCACATTGTTCGTCGTTTCACCGATTGTTTCGCCGTGATCGGAAAGTTTATGGTCGTTCTCGTCACAGACCAGCACGCCGATCGCGGCCGGTCCGGGGTTGCCGCGGGCGCCCCCGTCGGAATAGATTTTTCCCTTTTTCATCATGGCATGACCTGCAGGGGATCGTTCATTGTTTTTCGCCGCCGTCCACGGAGCGCCGGGCGTTCTTCGATCCCTTGTGCTGCGCCTCGATCTGCTCGACTTCCTTCTGGAGCGCGCGAAGACGGTTCTTGAGTTCCTTCACGGGGTCCGGAAGATCGCCGTGCTCGAGATCGATCTCCCCGGGTTTTTTCCCGTCGATACGGACTATCTCGCCCGGCACGCCAACGACCGTGCAGTAATCCGGCACGGAATGGATCACGACCGATCCTCCGCCAACCTTGACGTGGTTCCCGATCCGGATATTGCCGAGAATCTTCGCGCCGACGCCGACAACCACATTGTTACCGAGCGTCGGATGGCGTTTACCGCGTTCTTTCCCGGTACCGCCGAGCGTCACGCCCTGGTAGATCGTGACGTTTTCGCCGATCTCGGTCGTCTCTCCGATCACGACGCCCATGCCGTGATCGATGAAAAATCCCGGGCCGATCCTGGCACCGGGGTGGATCTCGACACCGGTCAAAAAACGCGCGATCTGCGAGATAAGGCGCGGGATAAAAGGGATCTTCAGGCGATACAGGATATGCGCGAAGCGGTAGAAAAGCACCGCGTGGAAACCGGAATAAAGGGAGAGGACCTCCAGGACCCCAAGGGGTGTACGCGCCGCCGGATCGCGATCAAAGCAGGCCCTAAAATCACGGAAAACCCGGTAAAACGGATAGTTTTTCATGGCGGGCGGTATTATTTCAGATTATAGGGTGACATGCAAGGGACTCGGGACCTGTAACGGTTTCTTCACCCGGTCCTGAGAGATAAGCCCCGGTTTTTAAAAGTCAAATCACGTCCCCTGCGGTTTTGTCCGCGGGGACCGGTTAAAAATCAAATCTTGCGGTCAGGTAATAGG
>MWBI01000127.1 GCA_002068945.1 Candidatus Omnitrophica bacterium ADurb.Bin314 | reverse complement strand
CGTGACGGATGAGGAGCTTCGGGCGCTTTATGCCGGGGCGCGGGCGCTCATTTTTCCGGCTGAAGAGGATTTCGGGATCGTCCCGGTGGAGGCGCAGGCCTGCGGGACGCCGGTAATCGCGTACGCCAAAGGGGGATCGCTCGAAACGGTGAAAAGCGGCGTCTTCTTTGAACACCAGACGCCCGAGGCGGTAGTCGATGCTGTCCGGAGGTTCGAAACGGAACCCTGCGACCCGGCCCGCGTCCGCGAGCGCATAGAAAGCTTTGGCAGAACGTGTTTTTTGGATAAAATACGCGAAACCGTTCGCGCGCATCTGGCGAAAACCTGAGCGGGCCGCAGGTTCCGTGTTCCGGAATCGGGATGATTCGTTATCCCGGAAACGGCTGAATACCGGACGGGAAATCTTCCGGGTTCCGCAAGAGATGTTTCGTCTGTTTCATGGTTCAGAACAGGGCGAATTTTCGATCACGCTGGCTTCCGACCCGCGCCGGACTGTTCCAACAAACATAAAGGCATTCATGAAATATATCAATTCCCGGCGCAGGATCGTGGGGACGGTCGTGCTGGATGCGGTCATGATCACGTTGAGCTTTTTTGTGGCCTATTTCGTCCGCTTCGCGTGGATCCTGCCGACAGACCGCGGCATCCCGGCCATCGCCACGTATGCCCAGCTCCTCTTCGTGATCATCCCGGTCTATCTCTGGCTGTTCCGCGAGGCACGGCTCTACGAACCGACGCGGCATATCCGCCGGATCGAGGAGATTTTCCTCGTCGTGAAAGCCGTGACATACGCGATCGTAATCCTGATGGCGGCGACGTTCTTCTTCCGGGAATACACCTACACGCGGCTCGGACTCCTGATCCTGTGGTTTTTTTCCTGCGTTTTCATCGGCGCCGGCCGCTACATTCTCATCCAGTGGATCTATCTGCGCCGTCTTCAGCAGAAGAACCTGATCGAGGTCCTCATCATCGGGACGGGACAGCACACGCATCACCTGGCGCTGTGGGCGAAGAACAATCCCCACTACGGGCAGAAGATCGTCGGTGTGCTGACGCATGACCCGGCGAATCTCGGCAAGCACGTCGAGGGCGCGCCGATCGTCGGACTGACCTCGCAATGGGAGGAATTCATCGAAAAGCTCCATCCGGGGCTCGTCATCCTCCTCGACCCGAGCTTCTCCCGCGAAACCATCACCGAGATCGTCGTCGCCTGCGAGGACCGGCTGATCGAGTTCAAGATGGGCGCGGACACCCACGGCCTCATCGCGCAGAACGTCGGCGTCGAGTACATCGGCAGTATCCCGCTGCTCGGATTCCGACCGCTCCCGCTCGACGATCCGTGGAACCGTTTCATCAAACGCTCATTCGATATGTTCCTCGCGACCGCGGCGGGGCTCGTCTTCCTCCCGTTCGGCGCTGTGATCGCCGCTCTCATCAAATGCTCGGACGGGGGACCGGTCTTCTACCGGCAGGAACGCACGGGACGCGACGGACGGAACTTTGGCCTCCTCAAGTTCCGCACGATGAAGCCCGACGCCGAGAAGGAAACGGGGCCGGTGTGGGCGAAAAAGGACGACGACCGGCGCACGGCGTTCGGCGAGTTCCTCCGCCGCACAAACCTCGATGAGGTCCCGCAACTCTGGAACATCCTGAAAGGGGATATGAGTCTGGTAGGCCCCCGGCCGGAGCGCCCGCATTTCGTAAACCAGTTCCGCGAAAGCATCCCGCGATATATGGCGCGACACAAGGTCAAGTCCGGGCTCACGGGATGGGCGCAGGTACACGGCCTGCGCGGCAACACGTCGATCCATGACCGCGTCAAATACGACCTTTACTACATGGAGAACTGGTCGTTACTTCTCGACATCGAGATCATCGTTATGACGCTGTTCGCGTTCAAGAATGCCTATTAGCGCCGCCGCGCGCGGAAACCGAAGACCGGCGGCACCGGACTATGAACCGTCTGAATTCAGATTAAAAAAGAACCAGAAAGGGCCCCATGGAAAAATCAGCCGTCTCCGTCGTTATCATCGCCAAAAATGAGGAGAAACGCCTCCCCGACTGCCTGAAGAGCGCGGCCTTCGCCAGCGAGATCATCGTCCTCGATGACCTGTCAACCGATCGCACGGTCGAGCTCGCGAAGCAGGCCGGCGCGAAGGTCTTCCAGCGCGCGATGGACATTGAAGGCCGCCACCGCAACTACGCCTACAGCCTCGCGACGCAACCGTGGGTGTTCTCGCTCGACGCCGACGAACGCATCACGCCCGAACTTGCGCGCGAGATCGCCGAGGTCGCGAAGCGTCCCGACGACAAGCACACCTGCTACTGCATGCCCGTCAAGACCTTCATCGGCGCCGACTGGATCAGGGGCGGCGGCTACTACCCGGCCCCGAAAACGCGTCTTTTCAAGAAGGGGCAGTTTCAGTACGAGGAGGCGCGCGTCCACCCGAAAATGATCTACCAGGGAACCTGCGGCGACCTGAAAGGCGACATCATCCACTACTCAAGCCCGAGCTGGGAGGCGTGGCTCGCGAAGTTCAACCGCGAGACCGGCCTCGAGGCCGAAAAGTGGGTGAAGGACGGCCGCAAGGTCGGCCCGTGGCGCGTACTGCGCAAGGCCGCGAGCCGCTTCCTCAAATACTATTTCCAGAAGGACGGCATCGTGAACGGCTACACCGGCTTCTTCATGTCGTTCATGCACTCCGCCTACCAGATCATCACGTTCATAAAATACCGCGAAATGAAGGCGAAAAATGACGCGGCAAAATAAGGCCCCGGCCATGAAGCTCCCGTACTTCGACATCAAACGCCAGCACGATCCGCTTCGCGGCGCCGTCCTGGAGGCGATCGAGAAGGTCTACTCGAGCGGCGCGTACATCCTCGGCCCGGCGCTCAGGGAATTCGAGACGCAGTACGCGGCCTATATCGGCGTCCCGTACGCGGCCGGTGTCGCCTCCGGCACCGACGCGCTCATCCTCGCACTGAAGGCCGCCGGCGTGAAAACGGGTGACGAGGTCATCGTGCCGTCCTTCACGTTCACCGCAACCGCGCTCGCGCCGCTCCACCTCGGCGCCGTGCCTGTCTTCGCGGACGTCGATCCGGTCTCCTTCACGCTCGATCCCGTTTCCGTCACGCGGGCGCTCTCCCCAAAAACGACCGCCATGATCCCGGTACACCTCTTCGGCCAATGTGCCGACATGGATGCCCTCGGGGCGATCGCCGCGGAGAAGGGCATCCGCGTCATCGAAGACGCCTGCCAGGCCCACGGTGCCGCGTGGAAGGGGAAGAAGGCCGGCTCGCTCGGCGACGCGGCCGCGTTCAGCTTCTACCCGACGAAAAACCTCGGCGGCATCGGCGACGGCGGCATCGTCACGACCGCGGACGAACCGCTCTTCCGCAAGACACTCCAGTACCGCAACCTCGGCAAGGGTCTCACAAACGCCATGGTCCACGACGAGGTCGGCTGGACAAGCCGCCTTGACAGCGTCCAGGCCGCGTTCCTCTCGATCAAGCTCGGCCGCCTCGATGTCCTGAACGACGAACGGCGCAAACTCGCGGCCCGATTCGAGAAAGCCCTGAAGGGCACGCCGCTCATTCTGCCGGCGGAGGTCCCCGGCGCGCTCCATGTCTACCACATCTATGTTGTCCGCGTGCCGGACGGGAAACGCGACGCGCTGAAGGCGCACCTCGCGGAAGAAGGGATTCCGTCGATGGTGCACTACGAGATTCCGGTCCACAGCCAGCCCGTCATGGCGCGACACCGGCCCCGGAAAGTCCCGTTGCCTGTCACCGAGGCTCTCAAAGAAGAAGTGCTCACGTTGCCGTTCTATCCCGGCATGACCGGGGACGAGGTCGGCATGATCGCGCGGGCGGTCCGGAAGTTTTATAATTAACAGGAAGTTACCCGGGGTTGTCAAAACAGTTACACAACAGGTTACGCGCGGTTGCCGGGCAGGGAACGTTATTCGTTCGGGAAGGGCACGTGCTGCTTCCTGCGACAGCCCGTAGCCTCATGCAACGTCAGGACGTTCTTATGAAAAAGATCGTATTCATCGACCGCGACGGGGTCATCAATGTCGACATCTGGAAATACGTCGAGTACTGGCACGAGTTCAAGTTCGAACCCAGCGCGATCAAGGCCATGAAATCGCTGACCGACGCCGGCTTCGACATCTACATCATCTCGAACCAGGCCGGCGTGGGGGACGGCATCTTCACCGCCGAACAGCTCCGGGATGTTCACGAGAACATGGTCGCGGAGCTCGCGAAACACGGTGTCCGCATCAAGGGCGCACACTACTGCGTCCACTCCAGGCACGCGAACTGCGCCTGCCGGAAACCCAAAACGGGCCTTCTCGAAAAGGCCGTCGAGGGCGTGACTTTCGACCGCGGCAGGACCTTTTTCATCGGCGACAAGACCGGCGACATCGAGGCCGGCAAGAACTTCAAGGTCAAAACAATCCTGGTACGGACCGGCTACGGGGCGGAATCCGAAAAAAAGATCACGAAAGATCTCATACCCGATCACATTGTCGACGATCTCGGCGAAGCCGCCCGGGTCGTTCTGATGTCCGGCGATCCGGCCGCGAGGGACACCGCAAATGAGGCTTGAATCCCTTAACGATCCCGACAAACTGATGCCTTTCGCTGATTCCCACCTTGGGTTAAATAAAGAGGGGGCTTTATGAAAAAAGGGAAGAGGGGTTTCGTGCTGATCATGACTCTGGCTCTCGTGATCGCGATGGTCGTGATTTTGTCCGGAAGTTTTCTTTCGCTGAGTCAGACCCAGATCAATACGCAAAGAAGCATCAACCGCATGAGGCTTTTCTGGGCCGCAGAGGCCGTGTTTGATAAAAGCCTGCACATGTTCTACAAGTACACCCGCGCCAACGGATTCCCTCCCGTCCGGGACGGGGACAACGCTGTCCTCGACGATCTTGGTAACGTGACCTCCGCCCCCGGGGAATCTTTTCAGGACTTTCTTCCGAAATGGTTCTCCGATACTTTCAAATCCCTCTGGCGCGATGAACTTTTTTTCAGGTTCCTCGATCTGGATAGCGTGTCCGTCACGGCGGACCCGAAGACCCTGACGGACCCC
>MWBI01000126.1 GCA_002068945.1 Candidatus Omnitrophica bacterium ADurb.Bin314 | reverse complement strand
CGGCAGGACCAGCTTTTTCCCGATCAGATGATTGTAGCGCGGATCTTCCGGATGCACCGCGACCGCGGTGTCTCCGAGCATCGTTTCGGGCCGGGTTGTCGCGACCACGATATGGTCCTCGCCCGCTTTTTCATACGGACCCTTTTTCCCGGCCACCGGATACTTGATATGATAGAGACCGCCCTGTACTTCCTTGTGAGCGGCTTCCTCGTCGGAAAGCGCGGTCTGGCAGCGCGGGCACCAGTTGATGATGTAGTTCCCGCGGTAGATGAGGCCGCGTTCATAGAGCGTGACGAAGGCTTCGCGCACGGCCTTCGAAAGACCTTCGTCCATCGTGAACCGCTCGCGGGTCCAGTCGCAGGAAGCGCCGAGACGACGGAGCTGATTCGTGATGGTCGAACCGTGGGCGTCCTTCCACGCCCACACCTCTTCGAGGAATTTCTCACGTCCGAGATCCCAGCGGGTCTTCTTTTCCTTCGCAAGCTTTTTCTCAACAACGTTCTGGGTCGCAATGCCCGCGTGGTCCACGCCCGGAACCCAGAGCGTGTCGTTCCCCTTCATCCGGTTCCAGCGGATCATGATGTCCTGGATGGAGTTGTTGAGCGCGTGACCCATGTGGAGAATGCCCGTAACGTTCGGCGGCGGTATGACTATGACATACGGCGGGAGTCCTTCCCGGTATAAATCCGGACTTTGGCACGCGCTGTCAGAGCCCGGCTTGGGCTCGGGGAAGCCGGAAGATTTCCGGCACCATTTTCCGTCGCTTCCCGGACGGAAGTAGCCCTTCTCTTCCCAGATCCGGTACCACTTCTGCTCGACTTCTTTCGAATTGTATTGTTTGTCCAGGTCCATATTAATACGAAGTTCGGGATACGGGGCGCGGAGAAAAGACTTTTACGCCGCGCACCGCGCTCCTCATCAGCCTTTGTGTAATTTATACTCGATCGCTTCGACGAGGGCCTTCCAGCTCGCCTCGATGATATTCTCGTGAACGCCGACCGTGGTCCAGGTCTTCCGGGTTCCCGCCTCGGAGTTCACGACACGCACTTTATAGTCGGTGAGGTGGATCTCGCTGATCACGGGATAGGTCTTCGCGAGGGCCTTGCGGAGCGCGGAATCGAGCGCGTTAACGGGGCCATCCTCTTCCGCGGATTCCACATGCTCGGCGCCCTTGGCGATCACGCTCACATTCGCGATCGAACGCGGACGACCGTTCCCGATGTTTTCGGTGCGGACCGAGATATCGTTGACCGTGAAGAACGGCTTGAACCTTCCGAGAACGCGCTGAACGAGAAGCTCAAAACTCGCTTCCGCGGCCTCGAACTGATATCCCTCGTATTCGAGGCGCTGGATTTCGGCGAGGATTTTCTTCGTCTCGGGCGAATCCTTCTGGAGCTCCATTTCGAGTTCCAGCGCCTTGATCATGATGTTCGTCTTCCCGCCGAGTTCCGAGACGAGATAGCGCCGGTAGTTGCCGACCGCGTCGGGCCTCACGTGCTCATAGGTCTTCGCGTTCTTGATCATCGCGTTGATGTGAACCCCGCCCTTATGCGCGAACGCGGAACGTCCCGTGAACGGCTGATTGTTCATGGGCGGCAGATTGCAGATCTCCGCCACATAATGCGAAAGCGCGGTCAGTTCCTTGAGTTTCGCCGGCGTAAAGCAGCGGATCCCCATCTTGAGCTGCAGATCCGGGATGATGCTTATGAGATTCGCGTTCCCGCAACGCTCGCCGAACCCGTTCACCGTGCCTTGCACGAGAACGCAGCCTCCGCCCACGGCCTGGATCGAATTCGCGACCGCGAGTTCGGAATCATTGTGGCAATGGATACCGAGGGGCGCCCTGACGGCGCGCTTCACCCTCAGGATGGCATGCCGGACCTCGTGCGGCAACGCGCCGCCGTTCGTGTCGCAAAGCGTCAGGTTGTCCGCGCCGGCCCTGGCCGCGTGCTGCAAGGTCTTCAGCGCGTATTCGGGATTCGCCTTGAAGCCGTCGAAAAAATGTTCCGCGTCGTAGATCACTTCGATCTTTTTGTCCTTCAGGTACGCGATGGTCTCGTAGATCATCAGGAGGTTCTCTTTGAGCGAAGTCCTGAACACGTCCGTCACGTGCAGGTCCCAGGATTTCCCGAACACCGTCACGACCCTGGTCCCGGCATCGAGGAGGGCCTTGATCTGCGGGTCTGACTGGACCTTCGTGTGGGCGCGGCGCGTGGAACCGAACGCGGCGACCCTGGACCGCCGGAGCCCGGCCTTTTTGACCGCCAGAAAGAACTCCATGTCCTTCGGGTTGGAACCCGGCCATCCGCCTTCGATATAGTGCATCCCGAACTGATCGAGCCGCTTCGCGATCAGCACCTTGTCATTCGAGGACAGACTGATCCCTTCCGCCTGGGATCCATCCCGTAAAGTCGTGTCATAAAACAATATTTTTTTCTTCTTCATCTTCATCCTGTTACCGATTCCTTCGGCTGCGCAAACCGGAGCATCCCCGCAATGTTGCGCCGCAAAAAAGAATTTTTCCCATGATCCCCGGCTGCCATAAGCGCCCGGCGCGGGACTTACCGCTTCACTCTCACCTTTGAACGCCGTTGTTTCTTGCCGAGCCCGAAAGCCTTGTGGATTTTCCGCGCCGCGAGCTTGCCTTTGTCGCCCGCCACCACCACCGATATCTTGATCTCGGAGGTGGAGATCATCTCGATGTTGATCCTGTTTTCCGCGAGCACGGAGAACATCCTGGACGCGATACCGGAATGCGACCGCATCCCGATCCCGACCACGCTGACCTTCGCGATATTCTCGTCGCTCGCGACCTCACCGACGCCGAGCTTCTTCGCGTTGTCCTTGACCACCTTGAGGGCCTTCTGGAGCTCGTTCTTGAAAACGGTGAACGAGATGTCGGTCGAATGCGTCTTCGTCTTGTTCTGGATAATCATATCCACGTTGATGTTCGCGTCCGCGAGGGTCTGGAACACCTTCGCCGCAACACCCGGACGGTCCGCGACGCGGAACAGGGTGATCTTGGCTTCATCATCAGCTAACGCGACACCGCTCACAACGACTTCTTCCATGGCCTTGTTCTCCTTCGTAATAAGAGTTCCTTTGACATCCTTGCAGGAATTGCACACCCAAATGGGCATGTTGAATTTCTTGCCGACCTCGATCGACCGCGAGTGCATGACCTTCGCTCCGAGCGACGCGAGCTCGAGGATTTCATCATAGGTAACGATATCTATCTTGCCGGCATCCGGGATCACGCGCGGGTCCGCGGTATAGATGCCATCCACGTCCGTGTAAATCTCGCAATGCCTGGCCTTGAGCGCGACCGCGAGCGCCACCGCCGTCAGGTCGGAACCACCGCGTCCGAGGGTCGTGATCTCCCCTTCCAGGGTCTGGCCCTGGAACCCCGCAACGATCACAATCTTCCCCGCCGAAAGGGCCTTCCTGATGCGTCCCGGGCTGATGTCCTGGATGTGGGCCTTCGAGTGAAATGTGTCGGTGATGATGCCAACCTGCGGGCCCGTGAAGGACACCGCCTCGTACCCGAGCTTGTGGATGGCCATCGCGAGGAGCGCGATCGAGACCTGCTCGCCCGTCGCGAGCAACATGTCCATCTCACGTTCTTTGGGATTCTTGTTGATCTTGTCCGCAAGCGTGATCAGGTCGTCCGTCATATCGCCCATCGCGGACACGACCACGACGACCTTGTTGCCGGCCTTTCGGGTCCGGACGATCCTTTGGGCGACGCGCAGGATCTTTTCCGCGTTGGCGACCGAAGAGCCGCCATACTTTTGCACGATCAGTGACATGTTTTTCCTTTGCTGTGTTTAAATGTTCAACAAAAGCGCAACGCTCGACCGTCAACTCTCAGCGTGACATCCTGGGGTCGATTCGTTGCGCGTGGGATGTTGCGCGTCCTTAAGAAGCTTTCGTGATGAAGAACGGCATGAGCTCCGTATTCTTCTGGATCCTGAGCTCCGACGTTGTGGCGGCGACCTCGGAGAACCGCTCCACCTCGTCCGCCATGACATTCTTGCCGAAAATGACGAATGGCGCGTGATCACTCACCATCGACCTCATTTTCCAGAGTGTGGCATGGCACGGCGTGACCAGCAGTCGTGATTCCTTCTGCCGTTCGCAGTATTTCCGGAGCTTGGAGAGGATGAAATAGTCGATGGCCTCGAGCGCCGAGACCTTGGCCTTCAGGTCGCCCGCGCGACTCGCCTCATCCGGCTGATGCAGATGGAGGCAGATGAAATCCTTTTCCTCGAGCGCGTCCAGCGCGACTTTGGAGATCCTGTCATAAAAGACCGCGGGGTCCTCACCGTCTTCCTTTAATTCCATGACCGTCAGGCCGGCCATCCGGCCGAGCCCCTTCGCGTACTCGCGGGAGGCCACCATGGCGCCGCCGGTCAGATCATAAAGTTCGCGGATCGGTTTGAGCGCCGGTTTTTTCCCCTGGCCCCACAGCCAGATCATGTTGGCCGGATTCTCGCCGAGGTCGACGCGGACCTGGTTGATCTCGTGGTCCTGCAGCAGGAGCCGGGCATCGAACATGAGTTTCTTGAGGAGCTCTTCGCCGGGGCCTTTCGGCAACACATGTTCGATCTTTTGGCCGAGGACGTTCTCCGGGTCATTCGACCGCGCGGAAAGAGCCTCGAACCCGTGCGCGTCCTTAATCACCGCGATATGCCGGTGGGCCGTCCCGGAAAAGAAACGGACGAAATCACTCGAGACCTTCTTGTTGAGGAAATTGATGAGGGCCTTCGCCTCTTTCGTCCCGATGTTTCCCGCAGTGGCGTCCGCCAGCAGACCGGCCGACTCCGTGATGAAGTTCATACAGAACGCGACTTCATTATCCTCAAGCATAAGCTCAAGGTTCGCGGCTTCAAGCGGCCCGCGCCCGGGGTAAAGTTTCCCTTCATAGCCAAGAAGTCCGAAGAGGCCGGCATCGGGGGCAAGCGGCGCGCGGTCCGGAAGGACTTTCGCGGTCCCGACTTTCCCGGACTTCGCAAAAAAGGAAAGGTGCGGGATCTTCGCCACTTCAAGCGGCGTCTTCCCGCCCAAATCATCCGTCGGATGATCCGCGGCGCCCGAAAGCGCCACAACGATATACTTCATACCTGAACAGCCTCCCTGACCGCATCAAGATCGGCCTCTATCGTATAGACAGGGTCCTCAAAACTCAAGGCGAAATCGGGGTCCTTGAGCCCCGAGCCTGTCAGCGTGATCACGAGCCGGGTCCCTTCCTTGAAGAAATTCTTTTGCGCAAGCTTGATTACGCCCGCCACGCCGGCCGCGGACGCCGGCTCCGCAAAAACGCCTTCGCGTTCCGCGATGAACCGGTACGCCTTTGTGATCTCCTCGTCCGTCACCATATCGATCAGGCCTCCCGATTCGTCGCGAGCGGCGACGGCGGACTGCCAGCTCGCGGGGTTCCCGATACGGATGGCCGTCGCGAGCGTTTCCGGATTCGCAACCGGATGGCCCAGCACGATCGGCGCCGAACCCGCCGCCTGGAATCCGAGCATCTTCGGCAGGACTTCGGACTTCCCCGCCTTTTGATATTCCTTGTAGCCTTTCCAGTACGCCGTGATATTGCCGGCGTTTCCGACCGGGATCGCGTGGTATTCCGGCGCCTCACCGAGATCGTCCACGATCTCGAACGAGGCCGTTTTCTGTCCTTCGATCCGGTACGGGTTGATTGAATTGACGAGCGTGATCTTGCCATCCTTCGTCATTTCCTTCACAAGCTCAAGCGCCTGGTCAAAGTTCCCCTTGATCATCAGCGTCTTCGCGCCATAACGGAACGCCTGGAGCAGTTTCCCTTTCGCGATCTTCCCTTCCGGGATCAGCACAAAACATTTCAGCCCGCAGCGGCACGCGTACGCGGCGGCGGACGCTGACGTATTACCCGTCGAGGCGCACATCACGGCCTTCGCCCCCGCCTCCACGGCCTTCGAGATCGCCATCGTCATTCCGCGGTCCTTGAAGGAGCCGGTCGGGTTCAGACCTTCAAACTTGTAGTAGATTCGCACGCCCTTGAGCCCGAGTTCTTTCGGGAGGGCCTCCGACAGGATCAGCGGCGTGTTCCCCTCGTTCAGCGAGATAATCGGCGTCTTGTCCGTGACCGGGAGATACTCCTGGTAGCGTTCGACGATACCTGTTCTCTTAACCGCGTATTCCTTCATCTTTAACCTCTGTTCAGCGGACAGAAAATCTTTCCTTCATGCTATTCAGGTACCCGCTTCTTCCATACGGATGACTTGAGCCTTGCCTTTCACGAACGACTGCCGGTCAATCACCCGGATCGCGGCGCGGATGTCCTTTTCGGGGGCCTCGTGCGTCAGGAGGATAAGCGGCACAACCTTGCCCGCGCGCCGCTCGCGCTGGATCATATCCGAAATGCTGACCTTGTATTTCCCGAGGATCTTCGCAATACCCGCGAGGACGCCCGGCCGGTCGATCACGTAGAAACGCAGGTAGTAACGCGAAAGGATCGACGTGATGCTCTTGATGGCGATCCTGGAACCGAGCGCCCGGATGACGGTTTCGTCATCCACCGGCCCGTCGATGTCTTTTTTCGAGATATCGACCAGGTCGGCGATGACCGCGCTCGCGGTCGGATGCGGACCCGCGCCGCGGCCGTAGAACATGACATCCCCGGTCTCGTCGCCGCGCAGCATCACGGCGTTGAATGACTGGTTCACGTTCGCGAGGATATGCGACTTCGGAAGGAGTGTCGGCTGCACGCGCGCCTCCACGCCGTTCTTTGTCTTTTTCGCGATCGCGAGCAGCTTGATTACATAACCGAACTCTTTCGCGAAGGCGATATCATCGCTCGAAATCCTCGTGATCCCTTCGGAGTAAATGTCACCGAAATTAACCCGTCCGCCGAACGCGAAACGCACGAGGATCGCGAGCTTGTGCGCCGCGTCGATCCCCTCGACATCGAGGGTCGGGTCCGCTTCCGCGTAACCTTTCTGCTGGGCCCCTTTGAGCGCTTGCGCGAAATCCGCGCCACTCTCGGTCATTTGGGTCAGAATGTAGTTCGTGGTCCCGTTGATGATCGCGTAGACCGATTCAATATTGTTCGCGACAAGGCCTTCACGCAGTCCCTTGATGCACGGAATCCCGCCGCCGACGCTCGCTTCGAAGCAGATCCAGCGGCGCATCTTGTGGGCCAATTCGAAGATCGCGTCCCCGTGCTCGGCCAGAAGGGCCTTGTTGGCGGTCACGACGTGCTTCCGCTCCCTCAGGGCCTCCATGATGATCGTCCTGGCGAACGAAGTCCCCCCGATGAGCTCCACGACCACGTCGACCGATGGGTCCCGGACGACCTCGAAAGCATCCGTCGTCATGATGGACTTCGGGGGGCGGACCTTCCGCCTGGCATTGGGATATTTTTCGGCGATCCGGGCTATCTCGAAGGAAACGCCAAGCTGTTCTTCGAACTGTTTCCTTTTTGTCGTCAGGATCTCGTAAAGACCGCCTCCGATCTGTCCGAGCCCAAGAAGACCGATGCCTATCTTTTTCATCCTTTTTCGTCCCCGAACATTCCAAGTTAAGACATTTGAGATGGTTAAGAAAAACGGAGCCGCTCTGATCCTTGATGGGTTGACAGTCTGACCGGGACAGATCCGTCTACCGACAATTTTTCCGTAAAAGCCAAGGCAGTATATCGTACCTTCCCTTTAAAATCAAATACGCCACACAAGTCATGTCTCAAGCCGCGCGGCGGGAAAACCGCCATATTGTCTCCCCGCGATATGCGGTATGCGGCAAGCAATTCAGGCTTCATTATCGTTTTACCTTTCCGGGCGGTTGGGGTATACTTCCCCGGTTATTTTCCAAAACTTCCGTAACCGTCAGGGTGACAAAATGGAACAAAGAATTCTTATCGCCGCAACCGTTCTTCTCGCCGTTTCGAGCATCGGTATGGGGCGAAACCACAACCAGTACGATCAGGAAGCCCGGGAACAGGAAAAGGCCCGGAAACAGCTCGCCGCTGAAGCAAGGGCCTCCGAAGAAAGCCGCAGGCCGGTCAAGAATATGGCGGCAGGCATCAAGGAACTCACCTACGATAATGTCCGGGACGTCACGAAGGACACCGTGCACGGTACCGCCACCGAAGCCCCGATCGTGGGAACACTGGACGGGACCCGGCAGGCCGGGACCCAGGTCGTCGACAACACGATCCGCGGGGTCAAGAAGGTCGCGTCACTCGGATTCGCGAAAGACGACAGCTACGAGATCGAGGAGGCACAAAAAGGTTCCGGCGACGCCGCAAAGATCAAGCTTTTCAAGTTCTGATCCGAAGACAGTCCCCGAAATAAAAAAAGCAGGCCCGGCAGTTCACCGGACCTGCTTTTTTATGTCTTTTTTCCCTTTATTTCTTTTTCCGTCCGAGGTTAAGCGGCCACTTTATCGAGAACCTGCCCGTCCTGGGCTTCGCGGGCGGTTCAACATCAAAAACGGACTCGGCCGCGGCCACCTTGGCGATATCATCCCGAAGCGGGACCGTCTCCCGCATCTCCCGGGCACGCGTCTTTTTCCCCGGCTTGTGAGCGGAAAAACAGGCGTCGCAATAGACCGCGCGGTCGGAAGAGGGCTTAAAGGGAATCTCGCATTCTTTCCCGCATGCCGCGCACACCGTCTTGAACGTCGTACGTTCCCGGCGACGGCGTCGGCCTCCCGGCCCTCTCTCCCCCTGTTTTGAGGAAGGTTCTTTCGCGGAAACGTCTCCCGAGGAACCTTTCGTCTCACGTCGGAGACCGGCAAGGACCCGTTTCACTTCACTTCCGAGGGATCTCACTTCCCCCGAGAGCTCAGCGGCTTTCTTCTCAAGGGTTTCCAGCCGTTCGGCCAGTTGTTTCACCGCGGCCACAAGTTCATCGGGCCCGGGACGGTTTCCGGGGTTTTCCGGAGTTTCTTCGGGATGGGGGGTCGGTTCTTCTGCTTTCGGAATATCCATAGGTCTCCTGATCCGTAAAACGGATTTTTGATCTCAGAGATTGAACTGAAGATCGTAGAGTTTCTTGTAAACACCGCCGAGACGGAGAAGGAACTCGTTCGTCCCCTGCTGGACGATCTTGCCTTCCTCCATCACCAGAATCCGGCTCGCTTTCTGGACCGTCGAAAGACGGTGCGCGATCACGAACACGGTGCGGTTCTTCATGAGGTTCTCAAGCGCCTTCTGGACCTCTTTTTCGCTCTGCGTGTCCAGATGTGAAGTCGCCTCGTCAAGGATGAGAATGGGGGGGTCCTTGATCAGGGCGCGGGCGATCGCAAGGCGCTGCCGCTCTCCGCCCGAAAGTTTGAGGCCGCGCTCGCCAAGCTGGGTGTCGTAACCCTGCGGGAGCGCTTCGATGAAATGATCAGCGTAGGCGATCATCGCGGCTTTTCTGACATCCTCGATGGCCGCCTCCGGACGGCCGTAGGCGATATTGTCCTTCACCGAGCAATTGAAAAGGACCGTTTCCTGGGAAACGATCCCGATCATGCCGCGAAGCGATTCGAGGCTCAGTTCCCGGATGTCCTTCCCGTTGATCCGGATGATCCCCTCGGTCGGGTCATAAAAACGCAGGAGCAGGCTCACGAGCGTTGTCTTGCCGGAGCCGCTCGCGCCGACGATCGCGATCACTTCGTTCTGCTTCGCGCGGATGTCAATCCCCTGGAGGATCGGCGTGCCTTTTTCGTATTCAAAGCTGACGTTCTCATAGGCCACCTCGTGGACAGGTTCCTTGAAGACAAGAGCGCCGGGCTTGTTCCGGATGCTCGGCCTGGCATCGAGGACCTCGAAAATACGCTGCCCCGCCGCAATGGACTGCTGGATCGTGCTGTTGACCTTGCTGATCTTCTTGAGGGGCTCGTAGAAAATGAAAAGCGACCCGACGAACGCGACAAAGCGGTCCGGCGGAAGATACTTGATGCCGAACCCCACTGCGATGCCGGCGCCGATCGCGCCCATGACCTCGATCAGGGGACGCTGGATGATCGTGACCTTGATCGTCTTGCGGAAATATTCGAAGACGCTCCGGTTGATCTCTTCGAAACGCGAGATTTCCTTCTCTTCGCGACAGAAGGCCTTCACGATATGGAACCCCGAAAGCGTCTCGCCGATAAAGGACGTGATGTCGCCCGTCCGTTCTTGCATCGATTTCGTGAGCTTGCGCAGGCGTTTCCCGAGGATCGTGATCGGGACCGCGACCAGCGGGAAGATCAGGATCGCGAAAAGGGCGTATTTGCCTCCCCAGATGAAGACCCACGGGATATTAAAAAGGATGACGAGCGGCTGTTTCACGAGATCAACGATGACATCCGTGATGGCGCCCTGGATCTGGCCGACATCGTTCATGATCCGGGAAAGGAAGTCGCCGGTGCGGCCCCGGGAATAGAAATCGTGCGAAAGATAAACAAGGTGGCGATAGAGGTCGTCGCGGACCTGACGGATCGCGCGAATTCCGATGTTCGACATCTGATAGTTCGAGAGGTAATCGAAGAACCCGCGGAGGAAAAAGACTCCGATCATCACGAACGGTATCCAGAAGACCGGGAACGAGATCGAGGAAAGGAACGGGATGTGCGGCAGGTTATCGAGCCGGACCTCGTCCTTGTTATAAAGGCCGTTCACGATGATGTAGAGCGTCGCCGACACCAGGGAATTGGCGATCGAATAGGCAAACATCGACAGGACGGCCACGAAAAGGCGCCACCGGTGAGGCTTGACATAGGCCAACAACCGCTTGTAGATGTCCATGGAACTCCTTTGAAACCACATGTCATGCCAGACCACAAAGGCGCATGAGAAGATCGCATGGCATGGGGTTGTGTCTTTGCGACAGAAAGAGGCCACAATGTAACATATTCATTGACCCCGTACCATCAAAAATTCCCGTCATCTTCCCCGGAAATAATCTTGGTCACTCCCCCGCCTTCCGCTATATAATGGCCGCTCCTGAAACACCTTCGTGGGGGTACCCCGGTTCACGGTCATGCTTTCATAACCGTATCCAACCTCGCAGGTTGGATACGGTTATTATTCCAGAAAAAGAGGTCAGGATGGAGCCAAAGATCAGGGTTGGAGTCGTTGGCGTCGGACATCTCGGTAAGGAACACGCCAGGATTTACAGTCAGCTTTCTGAATGTCAGCTGGTTGGAATCTCCGACCGGGACCCGGCCAAGGCCGACAAGGCCCGGGAGCTCGGAACGGCCTACTACCGGGACTACAAAGACCTCCTCGGGAAGGTCGACGCCGTCAGCATCGCCACCCCGACCTCCACCCACTATACCGTTGCAAGGGAATTCCTGGAAAAAGGTGTCCACGTCCTGGTCGAAAAACCCATCACGTTGCGACTCCGTGAAGCGGACGAACTGATCAGGATTTCCCGGAAGCGTCGCTGTACCCTCCAGGTCGGCCATATCGAGCGCCACAATCCCGCCTTCAAACAGGTCCGGGAGATCGCAAAGAAGATCCGGTTCCTCGAGATCCACCGCCTCGGGCCCTTCACGGGAAGGATCAACGACTGCGGAGTCGTGCTGGACCTCATGATCCATGATCTTGATATCGTGCTGGGGCTCGTGGACTCCCCCTTCGAGCATTTTGACGCGATCGGCGTGAATGTCCTGACCCCTTTTGAAGATATTGCGAACGTCCGCCTCAAATTCAGGAACGGAGCGATCGCGAACATCACCGCGTCGCGGCTCACATTCGAAAAACAGCGCAAGATCCGCATCTTCCAGGAAGACGCCTATATCTCCCTGGATTACGGGGCACAAACCGGGAAGATCATCCGCAAGAGCGGCAATGAGATCCTCCAGGAAGATCTCTTGATCGAAAAGGCCGAGCCCCTCAAGGAAGAACTGAAGTTTTTCCTGGAAGGCATCCGCACGGGGCGCGGCCCCGGGAAACCCGATATCGCGGCCCGCAACGCCCTCGCGATCGCCCTCAAGATCGCCGAAGTCATCCAGAAAAACCATCCCAAGCCCGGCGCCGCCTGAAATGCCGAAAAAGATCTTTATCATCGCCTGCGAGGCCTCCGCCGACCGTCACGGCGCTCATCTCGTGGCGGAGCTCCGTAAATTCCTCCCGGACACGGAGTTCTGCGGCCACGGCGGG